>JAUIJR010000130.1 GCA_030431075.1 Polyangia bacterium
GGTCAGGTACTGCAGCGAGTCCAAGGTCGCGCCGTGACGGCCGATCAACAGGCCGCCTTCTTCGTCGCTGGTGTTCAGATCGCAGTGCAGGCCGTTCTCCTCTTCGTCGATGTCGACTTCGACCTCGACGCCCATCAGCCCGAGCACCGTCTCCAAAAAGGAGCGGACGACGGGGACGGCTTCGGTGATCCGTTCTTGGAGATCGGCTGCGTCGGCGGCGGTATCGGGACTCGGTTCGCTCGTTTGCTTGTCGTTCATGTTGAACTCTCGATGGCTCGTGCGCGCTGGCTGGCTCCGCTCGGCTCGCTCACTTGGCGGCGGCGGCAGCCTTTTGGGTCGGGGTCCGCAGCTGGATGTAGCTTTGGATGAGCGACAGCACGATGTTGGCGAAGATATAAACCCCGAGACCCGAGGGCAAAAAGAGCATCATCACGACGAAGATGCCCGGCATCATCCACTGCATGATCTTGGCCTGCTCGTTATCGGCGGCCGAGGGCTGCAGTCGGACCTGGATGAACATCATGATGCCCATCAGGGCGGGCAAGATGTACATCGGATCCGCCTTGGTGAGGTCGGGAAGCCACAAGAAGGGCTCGTGGTACAGCTCCACGACCGTTCCCAGCATCGCGTAAAGCGCGATCCAGACCGGGAACTGGACCAGCATCGGGAAGCAGCCGGCCAGGGGGCTCACTTTCTCGCGGGCGAACAGAGCCTGCATCTCCTGGCTCTGCTTCATGCGATCGTCCTTGTACTTGGCCTTGATCTTGGCCATCTCGGGGTTGATCTCCTTCATGCGACGCATCGAGCGGTACTGCTTGAGCGTCAGCGGCAAGGTGATCAGCTTGACGACGACCGTCAGCAAGATGATGGCCACGCCCCAGATCCCGGTCAGGCCGTAGAAGAAGCGCAATAGCCGCAACATCAGGCCACCGATGGACTTGGACAGGCGGCCAAACCAGCCCCAGTCGATGGCGTCCTCGAGGTGCACATCGGGCGCGGGCGCGAAGCCGGTCAGGCGTTCTTGCTCCTTCGCGCCCAAAAAGAGGTGGAAGGTGTAGGTCTTGGACTCGCCCGCCCCCAAGGTCGTCTTGCTCATGTCGCCGGCGACGCTCAGGTAGGCCGCGTCGGTGGGCATCGAGGCCTCGCAGCCGGCGAAGCCGCCTTCGGGCACGACGAGCTGCGCGAAGTACTTCGAGTCGAGGCCCATCCACAAGGTGGACTCTTGAACGCGCTCGGGGGCCTCGTCGAGATCCGTTTGGTCGAAGTCCTCGACCTCCTCGAGGGTGCGACACAAGGCCCGATGGATGTCGTAGCGGCTCGACTCCGCCGGCTGGCCCATGCGGCCACGCACACGCAGTTGGTGGCTTTGCTTTTGTCCGGCGAGGTTTTGGACGGTCACCGTCCAAGTCGCGCCGTCCTCGATCATCTCGATGCGCTGGCGAATTTCGACCTTGTCGGTGCGACGCACCAAGGCGAAGGCCTTGCCGGCCTCGCTTTGTTCGGCGAGCTCGGTCCAGTCCGCGCGCTCCCAGCTGAAGTCGGTCTCGTCTTCGACAAACTCGATGGCGAGGCTCTGCTCTTCGTCCAGATCGAGAAAGTCGAGACCCTTGCCGCCTTCTTCTTCGAACTGCGGGCTCTTGGTCTCGACGTCGCGGACGATGCCTCGACGGTGGTTCGAGACGTCGAGCGCGATCCGCTCGTTCTCGATGCGCGCCTTCACCTCGGGGACTTCGCTTTGGGTCGGCGGTGCCGCGCTGGCTCCGCTGGCTCCGCTCGCCCCCGTGGCCCCGCTCGCACCACTGGCGGGCTGGCTCCCCGTGCTCCCCGTTGCGCCGGACGCTCCCGTCGCTCCCGTCGCTCCCGACGATCCCGTGGCGGCCGCGACCGGCGGCGCCTCCGGGGCCGGAAAGAGCTGCGAGTACCCCCAGAAGATTCCGATGCTGAGGGCGAAGAACAACAAGAGGCGCTGATTGAAACTCACGGGCTGTCTCCCGGTGCCGCATGCTTCGGCACGGCGGGTGGTCCAACCGGCATCGAGCGAGATGATGCCAGCGGCGGCGGATCGTAGCCGCCGGGATGAAAAGGATGGCAGCGGCTCAGACGACGCAGCGTCAGCCAGCTACCCCGCACGAAGCCGTGCGATTCGTAGCAGGCGCACGCGTAGTGCGAGCAACTGGGTTCGAAGCGGCACCGAGCTCCCAGCATGGGGCTCAAGGTCCACTGGTAGATGCGAATGAGACCGACCGCGAGCAGGCGAGGCCAGCGAAGCGGCGACCAGGGACTCACGCGGGCGCCTCCGCGACCTTGGGCAGGCGCGCCACCAAGCGCTCGAAGTCGGACTCGACCTGCGCGAAGTCGATGCCCGCGGCCTGGCGCTTGGCGATAAAGACCATCTGCACGCCCGGCGCGAAGCGATGCTGCTGCCGGCGGAAGACCTCCCGCACCCGGCGCTTGATCGCGTTGCGGACGACCGCGTTTCCGATCTTCTTCGTCACCGTGATTCCGATCCTGGGAGCTCCCGACTCGGCGCCATCATGAACGATGAAGACCAGAAAATGACGGAGATGCTGCTTTTGTCCGCGCGCTTGAACGCTCAAAAACTCACGCCGGCGCCGGAGTCGAGACTCGGGGCCGAAGCGGGCGCGAGGCATGGCGCCGCAAAAGCGGGGGTCACTTGCCGCCGACGCCCACCGAGAGGCGCTTACGCCCGCGGCGACGACGACGCGCGATGACCTTGCGGCCGTTCTTGGTGGCCATGCGGGCCCGAAAACCGTGGGTCCGTTTGCGGCTCAAAGAGTGCGGCTGGTAGGTGCGCTTGGTCACTGGTCTATCTCCGTCCTGGACGAGACCCCGGCGCTGGGGTCCCGAAGGCGGCGATCTCTAGCAGCGGCCTCGGACAGTGTCAACGCGATCGCCAAGATCCATGCCGATCAAAATAGCGATCCAATTTCGCGGCCATGGCACCCCCGCGGATCCTCCAATTCGCCGGCCCTCCCCGCCCTCGGGGCGCGACTCCCTGGCACGTCGTTCGCGGCGCTCGAAGCGTCACTTTCGTCCAGGTGCGCAAGTCGGCTTGGGGAGCGGGCTTGAGCTGGTTCGATCCCGCAAAGCCGCTGTCGATGCGGGGAGGACTTCACCCGACCTCACCCATCCCCCCATAAGTCTTGTATTTTCATGGACTTATTGAAATTCGGAGGCATCCGCGCCACCCCTCGAGTCCGCGGCGGCGATCGCGGCCGCCACGAAAAACGCAATGAAATCGTCACCTTGCCGGCACGCGCAAGGGCGGGGCTTGCACCCCTCCCACACGATCCGTACAACCCGAGGCCCGCCGCCTTCGGGTGACGGCACATCGAGTCGACAACCCCAGGCCGAGCCCTCGGCCACGTGTCGGCTCCCCTCGGTAGCGCAGCGCGATCCGCACGATCTCGCCGCGCGGGCCCTCGAAGTCGATTCGCCTTCCGCCTGTGGCCAACTTGCATGATGAACGGGAAAACACCTTTGATCTCATGTGCTTACCAGATTCATCCACAGGCGGACAGCCTGTGGACGAATCGCGGTCGGAAGGGGCAGCCGGGCAGGTGACGCAGATCTGGGACGAAGTCCTGGGCGCGATTCGGGCCCGGGTCGGAGATCGCACCTTCGACACTTGGTTCGCCCCCCTCGAGTTGCGGGCGCAAGACGACGGGCGCCTCGAGCTCAGCGTGCCGAACCGCTTCTTTCAAGAGTGGTTCGAGAACAACTACCTCGAAGAAGTCCGAGCCACGGTCGAGTCGGTCGCGGGTCATCGCGTCGAGGTCCAGCTCGGACTCGCCGACGCCGAGCCGACGCGGGTGCGCCGGCCCGAACCCGAGCCCAGCGTCGAGCCGACGCCCGCGCCCAAGTATCGAGCGCCCTCCGGCCTGCACGCGCGCTACCGCTTCGACAGCTTCATCAAGGGGACGAGCAACGAGCTCGCGGCCTCGGCCGCCCACGCCGTCGCCGAAGATCCCGGGCAGCGCTTCAACCCTCTGTTCATCTACGGCGGTGTGGGTCTGGGCAAGACGCACCTCTTGCACGGGATCGGTCACGCCCTGCACGCGCGCGACCCCAGCTCGCGGATCGCCTACATCAGCGCCGAGCACTTCATGAACGAGTTCGTGACGGCGGTGCGCAACAACGCCTTCGACGCCTTTCGCCGCCGCTACCGCGACGACTGCGACTGCCTGCTCGTCGACGACATCCAGTTCATCGCCGGCAAAGACCGGACGATGGACGAGTTCTTCCACGTCTTCAACGCCCTGTACGAGAGCGGCAAGCAGATCGTGATCACGGCCGACCGCGTCCCCAAAGACATGGAGGGCATGGAGGCGCGTCTGACCTCGCGCTTGAACTGGGGCCTGGTCGCCGACGTGCAAGCCCCCGACCTCGAGACACGGATGGCCATCCTCGAGCAAAAGGCCGAGCGCGATGGGCTGGAGCTCGACCGCAACGTTGCCCGCTGCATCGCCGAGCTCGTCGACTCCAACGTACGCGACCTCGAGGGCGCCCTGGTGCGCGTGACGGCCTTCGCGGACTTGCGGGGTGTCCCCGTCACCGAGAGCTTCGTGCGCGAGGCCCTGGGCTCTCGCAGCGCCAGCCCCGATGCCCCCGTCACCGTCGAGCGCATCCAAAAGGCGGTCGCCGGCCACTTTCGCGTGCGGATCTCGGACCTCAAGGGGCGCCGCCGCCACCAGGCCATCGCGCGCCCGCGCATGATCGCCATGTACCTCGCCCGCGAACTGAGCGGGGCCAGCTTCCCCGAGATCGGGATGCGCTTCGGAGGCCGCGATCACTCGACCGTCATCAGCGCCTGTCGTCGCATCTCGACGATCTGCGCCGGGGACGAAGACATGCGCAGCACCGTCGAGAGCTTGCGCGAGCGACTCGCAGGTCACTGAGGGTGGCGGGCCGGACGGTGGAGGGCGGTCCTGCAGCCGCCGGCCTGTTCGCACCCCGTCACCGGCTTGCCCACGCCAAGCCACGCACCGCACCGCACCGAGGGCCCCCAAGGGTCGACGGCCGCCCCGGCGTTCCGCCGCCTGGGGTTGGCGCCGCATCGGAGCGGGTCCCGAGTTCGATCTTCGCGGCCGAGCCGGGCTCGATCGAGCGCACCCCGTCCGTCCGTCCACAGCTGTGGAGGACGAAGGGTGGAGCGCAAGTCCGCCACTTCGATGTGGACTTCACTCCCACCTTTCCCCCTTTTTCTCCCCGAGCTGTTACACTGATTTTCGCAGTCATCTTGCGGATCTACGGGTCTTATCCACCGCGTCCACAGTCCTACTAAGATCACGATCAATTTAAAATTTAAGATCATGATCCAATCCTGAGCGCCACCTCTTTCCCCCAAGTTCCATGCAGTTCGAGATCGACCAAGCTCAATTCCTCTCGGCTTTGGCCCTCGCCCAAACCGTCGCCGACCGACGCAGCACCATGCCGGTGTTGGCGAACGTTCTCCTGCGCGCCGAAGGGGAGCACGTCGCATGCAGTGCCACCGACATGATGATCGCCGTGACCGAGCGAGTGCCGGCCAAGGTGAAAAAAGCCGGCGCGCTGACCCTCGGCGTGCGCCATCTTCACGGCGTCGTTCGGACCTTGCCGACCGGCTCGCTGGAGATGAAGCGCCTCGACAATCACTGGGCGCAGATCTTGGCGAGCCGCTCCGAGTTCAAGCTCATGGGCATGCCGGACACGGACTTCCCCGAGCTTCCGGATCCGGGCAAGACCAAGTTCACCACCATCGAAGCTGCGAGCTTGCGCCAGCTGGTCTTGCGGACACTCTTTTCGGTGTCGAGCGACGAGGCCCGCGTCAACCTCAACGGCGCCTTGCTCGAGTGCGACGGGCGCGAGGCCACGATGGTCTCGACCGACGGACACCGCCTCACGAAGTTCAGCACGGCCCTGACGGGGCCCGAGCTGGACCGGGGCATCATCATCCCCCGCAAGGGTCTGCTCGAGCTCAAGCGCGTCCTGGAGCGTTTTGACGGCGACTGCGAGCTCGCCATCGCCGACGAGCATCTCCACGTGCGCGACGAGGCTCTCGCCTTGTCGATCAAGCTCAGCTCCGTGAACTTCCCGCCCTACGAGCAGGTGATCCCCCAAAAGCACGAGCGCGTCGCTATCGCGCTGCGCTCCGAGCTCGTCGCCGCGCTGCGCAGCGTCGAAGTGATGGCCCCCGAGAAGACCGCCACCGTGCGCGTGCAGCTGGATCCCGGCAGCTTGGCGCTAACGGCCGACAACCCCGACGCCGGCGTCGCCCACCAAGAGTTGCCCGTCGAGTACGACGGCGCGCCCCTGGTCGCGGGCTTCAACGCCCACTACCTGCTCGACGCCCTCGACGCGATGGAGAGCGAGCGGGTGCGCCTCGAGTTCCAAGGCGAGCTCGACCCCTGCGTGCTGCGTCCCGTCGACGGTCCCGAGTTCTTGGCCGTCGTCATGCCCATGCGGATCTGAGGGCAGGGTCGCGCCGGCATGCAGCTTCGACGCCTCGAGCTCGTCGACTTTCGCAACTTCGAGGCGGCCAGCGTCGCCTTCTCGCCCGGCTTCACGGTGCTGCACGGGCGCAACGGGGCGGGCAAGACGAACGTCCTCGAGGCGCTGTACATGCTCAGCACCTTGCGCTCCTTTCGCGGCGCGAAGCTCGACTCGATGTTGCGCCGGGGCTGTCAACACGCCGAGATCCGGCTCGAAGCGTGGGACCCCGGCTTGGGCGTGCCGACCCAGCTCGCCGTGCGCATCGACCAAAGCGCGCGTTCGACCCGTCGCAGCGCCCGCATCGATCAAAAGCTCATCCGCGCCGCCTCGGACTACTACGGCCGCCTGGGCGCCGTCTTGTTCACGCCCGAGGACCTCGCCATCTTGCGCGGCTCGCCCAACGGGCGCCGTCAGTTTCTCGATCGGGTGCTCTTCGCCCGCGATCGCGCCCACATCGCCGACGTCAGCGCCTACGAGAAGGTCTTGCGCTCGCGCAATCGCCTGCTCAAAGACGCCCAAGGGGGGAGCCCTGCGCGTCCGCTGCTCGAGACCTACGAGGCGGGCCTGGTCGACTACGGGGCGCGGATCTGGCTGCGCCGGCTGAGCTTGGTGCGGGACATCGCCCCGGCCTTTCGGGCCGCCTTCGCGCAGATCCACGCCCTCGACGGTCAAGGCAGCACGCAGCTCGAGTGCGCCTTGCGCTACCACAGCGATCTCGACGCGGACCCGAGCCGGGGCTCCCCGGACCGCCCGGAGCTCGCCGGCCGTGACGCGCGCACGGGTGCGGCCGAGCTCGAGGACAAGCGAGGGCGCTTGCGTCAGGCCCTGCTCGACAGCCGCAGCCGGGACCTCGCGCGCGGGAGCACGAGCGTCGGTCCGCACCGGGACGAGCTCGAGGTCGACCTTGACGGCGAACGGGCCATCCACTTCGCGTCGCAGGGACAGACCCGGGCCCTCGTGTTGGCCTTCAAGATCGCCGAGCTTCGGCAAAGTCGCGAACGCAGCGGACGTCCGCCCCTGCTCTTGCTCGACGACGTGACCTCGGAGCTCGATCCGCGGCGCAACGCGCAGCTCTTCGAGGCGCTCACGCGCGAGGTCGGCCAGTGCGTGCTGACGACGACCGCCCCCGACTACATCCACTTGCCAAAGGCCGTGGACCGGGTCGATTTGCCGGTCGTCGAAGGGCGCATTGGGGGCTGAAGCGAGGCCCGCTCCACAGGCCCGGATCCGGCCGCGATCCAGGCCCCTCCCCGACACCCGGATCCGGCCGCTGAGGGCCCAAAAAACGGTCGAATTCGCCGCTTTCCTGCCCTGGTGAGCAGACCCCTTCGGTGCTATCGTTCGCAGCGCGCGCGGCGGGCATTTTTGCCCCCGCTTTTCACGTCGAGGCGCTCCGAAATTTCGCCCCTTCCATGTCCGGATCCGACGAAGCAAAACCCGCGGAACACTCCTACGACGTCGATTCGATCTCCGTCCTCGAAGGCCTCGAGGCCGTCCGAAAACGACCGGGAATGTACATCGGCGACACGAGCGACGGCTCGGGTCTGCACAAGATGGTCTACGAGATCCTCGACAACTCGATCGACGAGGCCCTCGCCGGTCACTGCGATCGCATCGAGGTCGTGATCCACGACGACGGCTCCATCTCCGTCACCGACAACGGTCGTGGAATCCCCACCGGCCCGATGGAACATGCGGGCAAGACCATGGACGCCGCCGTCGTGATCTTGACGGTGCTGCACGCCGGCGGAAAGTTCGACAACGAGAGCTACAAGGTCTCGGGTGGTCTGCACGGCGTCGGCGTCTCGGTGGTCAACGCCCTGAGCGACTGGCTCGAGCTCGAGATCTGGCGCGACGGCAAGCACTCCACCGCCCGCTTCGAGCGTGGAAAGGTGGCGCGCGACGTGGCCCAAGTCGGCAGCGCCGACCGTCGCGGGACGCGGATCCGTTTTCATCCCGACCCCCTGATCTACGCCGACTTGCGCGTCAGCTTCGAGACCCTGGCCAATCGCTTTCGCGAGCTGAGCTACCTCAACGATGGGGTCACCATCCTCTTGCGCGATGAACGGGGCCCCAAGGCCCAAGAGCGCCTCTACAAGGGCGAGGGCGGCCTCGGTGCCTTCGTCACCTTCTTGAGCGAAGGCAAGTCTCGACTCGGCGATGTCATCAGCGTCGACGCCGAGGTCGACTTCGACTTCGAGGGCAAGACGGCCACGCTCGGCGTGCAGGTGGCCTTGCAGTGGACAGATGCCTTCGCCGAGAACATCAGCTGCTTCACCAACAACATCTCCAACCGTGACGGCGGGACACACCTGACCGGCTTGCGCACCGCGCTCACCAAGGTCGTCAACACCTACGCTCAAGACGAGAAGCTGCTCAAGCAGCACAAGGGCAGCTTGTCGGGCGAGGACGTGCGCGAGGGCTTGTTCGCCATCGTCTCCGTCAAACACCCCGACCCGAAGTTCAGCTCGCAGATCAAAGACAAGCTCGTCTCCGGTGAGGTCACGGGCCTGGTCGCCAGCGCGGTCACCGAGCACCTCGGGCGCTACCTCGAAGAGAACCCCAAGCACGCGCGGCTGATCGTCGACAAGGCCATCTTGGCCGCCCGCGCCCGCGCGGCGGCCCGCAAGGCCCGCGAGACCATCACCCGCAAGGGCGTACTCGACGGGATGGCCTTGCCCGGCAAGCTCGCCGACTGTCAGGCCAAAGATCCGGTCGAGGCCGAGCTTTTCATCGTCGAGGGCGACAGCGCCGGTGGTAGCGCCAAACAGGGCCGCGACCGCCGTACGCAGGCGATCTTGCCGCTACGCGGAAAGATCCTGAACGTCGAAAAGGCGCGGGTCGACAAGATGCTCTCGTCCAACGAGATCGTCACGCTCATCACCGCCTTGGGCACCGGCATCGGCGAAGAGAGCTACGACATCGAGCGCCTGCGCTACCACAAGATCATCATCATGACGGACGCCGACGTCGACGGCGCCCACATTCGGATCTTGTTGCTCACCTTCTTTTTCCGGCACTTCCCGGAGATCATCGAGCGCGGGCACCTCTACGTCGCCCAGCCCCCGCTGTACAAAGTGCAGGCGGGCAAGAGCAAGAAGGAGCACTACCTCAAAGACGATCATGCGCTCGACACTTGGGTCGTCGATCGCGTCGTCGGGGATCTGAACTTGGAGATCGACGGCGAGGTCGTCAGTGAGGACGTGCTGCGCCGGGTGGTGCGACTCGGCCTGGCTTTCGGGGACGACCTCGAACGCAGCGCGCGAGAGCACCGCCGCGAGGTCGTCGACGCCATCATCCACACCCTGGGCCAAGCTGATCCGACGGGGCTGCGGGCGGCGATGCAAGCCGGTGAGCTCGGACCGATCGAGGACTTCGCCCAAAGCGTGGTCCCGCAGATCGTCGAGCGCATGCCCTTGGCCACCGTCAGCGCGCGCGCCGACCACCTTTCGGCGGACGAGAAAGGCGACGAAGGCGGCGCGGCGGTGCTCGAGGTCGAGTTCGTCAGCGACGGCGTGCGCCATGTCGAGCGCTTCGGCCGAGAGTTCATCGACGCCGACGAGACGCGACGCATGCTCGAAGTCTTGCAAAAGCTCGGTGCCCTCGACGGCAAGGCGCGTCAGCTCAAACGCGGCGACGAGGTCGTCGCCGAGCCCGCGAGCTTGTTGCAGATCGCCAGCCAGGTCGGCGACGTTGGACGCAGCGGCCTGGACATCTCCCGTTACAAGGGTCTGGGCGAGATGAATCCCGAGCAGCTGTGGGAGACGACCATGGACCCGGAGCACCGCGAGCTCTTGCAGGTGCGCGTGGCGGATCCGGTCGAAGCTGATCAAGTCTTCTCGGTGTTGATGGGCGACTCGGTCGAGCCGCGCCGCAACTTCATCACCGAGCACGCGCTCGAGATCCGCAACCTCGACATCTGAGCCAGGCGCGAGCGCCTGGCTGTAGCCCCGGGGCCGTGCGCGCTTGCCAAAGCGAGCGATGCTCGGCTGGCCTCAGCTGCGGAAGATCTCTTCGAGCTCTTCTTCGACCGCGGGCTCGTCTTTGCCGACGGCCAAGGCGAGCTCTTGCACGACCAGCGCGCGCGCTGTCTCCAGCATGTTGCGCTCGCCGTAGCTGAGCTCCTTGTCGCTGCGCAGCAAGGAGAGGTCGCGCAGCACGCTCGAGATCTCGACCAGCGAGCCGGAGCGAATCTTCTCCATGTACTCGCGGTAGCGACGGTTCCAGGTCGCGGTCGAGATCTTCTCGCCGCGCTTTTTGAGCGTGGCGTAGACGTCGTCGGCTTCCGAGCCGTCGATGATGTTGCGCAGTCCGACCGACGCCGCGTTGTTCATCGGCACCATCAAGGTCATGTCTTTCCCGAGCACGCGCAGCACGTAGAAGCGCTGCTTCATGCCCGAGATCTCACGATCCTCGACGCCGGTGATCTCGGCGACGCCGTAGCCGGGGTAGACGGCTTTTTCGCCAACTTGGAATTCGGCCATTTAGCCGGGTCCTGAACCCCAAAATCCGAAGTTTGGGGCTGGAGACGGTACCACGGGGTCGCGCCCGGGTCAATCGAGGCCGAGCGAAACGCGCGAGCCTCGATTGCGCGAAGAACGCAGTTCCCGCCGCACAAAGCTTGCTTCGATGCGCCGGTCGGGTACCTTCGCGTTCATGTCCCGGCAACGCAGGCATGCGCGCTCTTTGCGCTATCTCGCCCCGCTCCTGCTGATCGCGGCCGCATGTGCTCACAACCCCGAGCGCCTGCCGCTGGTCGACCGCCAGTTCTACTACAACCTCGAGTCCGACGCGGACCGGGACGCCTTTTTGCGGCTCAAAGAGTCCGAGCGTCAGGCCTTCCTCGAAAAGCGGGGCCTGTGGGCCAAGTGGACCGCGCTGAGCGAAGAGGAGAAAAAGGCCGTCAACTCGCAGGACATCGAGGTCGGCTACCAGGTGTTCGCCGCGCACATGGCCTGGGGCCCGCCCGCCGATCGACGGACCGAAGACGCCCGCGATCGCAGCGTCGACTTCGAGACCTATATCCGCTGCACGAGCGGTCCCAAGGTCGGCCGCTACGTTCACAACAACGTGGACTGCGACGGGACCTCTTCGGAGGTCCGCTTGGGCGTCGAAAAGGGCATCATCACCGAGATCAAGTACCTCGACTGAGGCCCCCGAGAGGCCCGATCGAGGGGTCGATTGTTCAACGAGCCCGGCTGCGTGAGATGCGCAACCGGGCTTCTTGCGCGCTATGGGCCACTTTGCTGAACACTCGTTCCGCGTTCAATAGACACCTGTAGGTGCGCGTCTTTGCGCCCTAACTACCCATAATTCAAGCAAAAGATCGCTCACCTTCCTATAATCAACACACAACTTCGCTTAATTTATATTAATTGAGCGTTGACACGCGCCGAAGGCACTGACTAACCTTCGCGTACCGTTGCCCTTGAAGGAGGGTCCAAACCGATGCTGAACGAAGAAGCTAAAGCCAAGAAGGCCACCAAGAAGAAGGCGGCCAAGAAGAAGACCACCAAGAAAAAGGCCACCAAGCGTAAGGCCACCAAGAAGAAGGCGGCCAAGAAAAAGGCCACCAAGAAAAAGGCCACCAAGAAAAAGGCCACCAAGAAGAAGGCCACCAAGAAGAAGGCCACCAAGAAGAAGGCCACCAAGAAGAAGGCCACCAAGCGCAAGGCCACCAAGAAGAAGGCCACCAAGAAGAAGGCCACCAAGCGCAAGGCCACCAAGAAGAAGGCCACCAAGAAGAAGGCC
>JAUIJR010000665.1 GCA_030431075.1 Polyangia bacterium
GTCCGCTTCGAAGAAGAAGCCCGCTTCGAAGAAGAAGAGCGCTTCGAAGAAGAAGAGCGCTTCGAAGAAGAAGAGCGCTTCGAAGAAGAAGACCGCTTCGAAGAAGAAGACCGCTTCGAAGAAGAAGACCGCTTCGACCAGCAAGAAAAAGACCACGGCCAAGAAGAAGAAGGCCGCCAAGAAGCCTGCGGCGGGCAAGACCGCTGCCTCCAAGAAGGCGCCGGCGACCAAGAAGAAGGCCGCCAAAAAGCCCGCGGCTCCGGCGGCGCAGCAGACCTCGTTGCCGCTGGGGGGGATCCCCGAGCAAGGGGATCAAGCGCCGGCCTTCGATCTCGAGGCCGACGACGGCAAGCGCTACTCCTTGGCTTCGATGGCCGGGCAGCGCTTCGTGCTCTACTTCTATCCGAAGGACGACACACCCGGATGTACCAAGGAGGCCTGCGAGTTCTCGGCCCTCGAGGGCTTTCGGGCCATGGGCGTCCCGGTGCTCGGCGTCAGCAAGGACAGCTTGGCAGCCCACGCGAAGTTCCGCGCCAAGTACGACCTGAGCATTCCCCTGCTCAGCGACCCCGACCACAGCGTGGCCGCGGCCTACGGCGCGTGGGGTGAAAAGAAGCTCTACGGGCGGACCGTGGTCGGTTCGATCCGCAGCACCTTCGTGATCGGCCCGGACGGGAAGCTCGAGCGGGTCTATCGACCGGTGCGCAAAGCCGCCGGCCACGCCGCCGTCGTCCTCGCCGAGCTGGCCGCGCGCAGCGAGGGCTGAGCCCGAGCAAGCGAGGCACACCTCAATCCGCGTCCAGGCGCCCTTGCGGCCGTTGGGACGCGGATTTTCGTAATTATTGTGTCCCCGAGCGCGTGGGCGTCTGCGCACGTGGCTCGCGCTTGCGTCGGCGCCGAAGCGCGGGCTAGCGTTGGGCATGCAGGCCGGCAGCCAGCGAACCTTGCGGATGCGCGCGCCGGACTTCCACTCGGCCCTCGTCCCAGGGGCCCAGACCCGCATGGCCCTGCCGCCGCGCGCGAGCTTTGCGGAGGGCGAGCGGATCCGCGTCGAGATCAGCTTCGGGCCCTTGGCCGATGAGATCGATCTCTACGGCGTCGTCAACGGCGAGGGTGCAGACGACGCGGCCCTCGAGCTCGATCGGGCTTGTGCGGCGCAGCTCGCCTACGTGCTCGACGTGCTCGGCGGTCAGCGCGAGGCCGCCGCGCGACGACACCGTCGCCTGGCCTCCAGCTTGCCCGTGCGCTGGGAAGATGCCTCGCGCACCGTGACCAGTCGCCTCGCCGACATCTCGGCCGGCGGGGCCTTCATCGCCGCCGAAGACTTGCCGCGGGTGGGCACACCGGTGACCGTTCAGCTCCACACCGGTGACGTCCGCGCGCCCCTGCGTCTCGATGCCGTCGTCACCTGGGTGCGTCAAAGTCGCGACATGCGCCGCGGTTTTGGCGTCGCCTTCCGACCCGAGGATGCCGAGTGTGCCTCGCGCATCAAGGCCTTGGTCCGCGAGCACGAGGCCGAGGCGCCCAGCGGCGGACAGACGCTCGCCAGCTCCCGGGCATGAGCGAAGCCTTCCCCTCCCGCGCTCGACGGCCGGCTTGGGCTTGGCCGCGCGCCTTGCTTTGGGGCCTTGGGCTCGTCCTGGTCGCCCTCGTCGGCAAGACGAGCTCGGCGGCGCCGCCAGGCGGATACTGGCTCTCGGCCGAGCTCGAGGGCAGCGCGGGCCAGCAGGTGCAGGCGGCGGCCGAGATGAGCGGCGACGCCGAACGGATCTTCGAAGGAGACGCCGGCGCCGCCTTGCCGGGACAGCCCGTCGCCCGGGTGGCCGATGTCCGTGAGGCCCTCGCCTGGGTCGCACATTGGGCCTTTGACGGCTTTTTGGGTGAACCTGAGGACGGAGCGAGCCTGCGTGAAGCCGTCGCCCCCCACGTGGGTGGCTCGCTTCCCGAGCGCTTCGGCGTCGAGCTGCGCGCCTTGGTGGTGACCGGTGCCACCGAGAGTGATGGCCTGCGGGACATCGCCTGGCCGGTGGACCAAGCCCAAGTCTTGCCGCCCGATCTGCCCTGGCGTCCGGCCGCCTTGATCCCCGACCAAGCGCCGATCTTCGCCGCGCCCTCCCCGACCCTGCCCCGCGCGGCCGAGCGCCACGGCCTGGCGCACCGGTCGGGCGGGCTGTTCATCTTGGGGCGCGTGGATCGCTGCTCCGAGTCCGAGGGACGACGACGGTGTCTGCGCTGGCTGCAGATCGTCGCCCGCGATGGCGACCGC
>JAUIJR010000666.1 GCA_030431075.1 Polyangia bacterium
CACGCCAAAGCGGCGGTTGGCCACGGCCATGGGATCCGGCTCGCCCGGCGCGGCGGCCTTGGCGGCGCGGGCGGCGGCCATGTCCTTGATGTCGCCGCCGGCGCAAAAGTTCCCGCCTTGGCCGCGCAAGACCAAGGCGCGGACCTCACGGTCCTCGCGGACGGCGTCGAGCACGGCCATGAGCTCGTCGACCATGGCGAAGCTCATCGCGTTGCGGGCTTGCGGCCGCGCGAAGTCGACATGGAGGGTCATGCCCTCGCGTCGCAGCTCGAGATTCTCGCACTCGGGAAGTTGCGCCATGTCTGGTCTCAGCCCTTCTTGCGCTTGGGCAGGGTGCCGTCGAGCTTGGCGATGATGCCGAGCATGACCTCGTCGGCGCCGCCGCCGATCGAGGCGAGACGCGAGTCGCGATAAAAGCGGGTGATCCAGCTCTCCCACATGAAGCCCATGCCGCCGAAGTACTGCAAGCAGCTGTCGGCGATCTCGCGCACGAGGCGGCCGCCTTTGAGCTTGCACATCGAAGCGAGGCGCGTGACGTCTTGGCCGCCGATGTACAGCTCGGTGGCGCGGTAGACCAAGGCGCGGAAGGCCTCGAGCTCGGTGGAGAGCTCGGCCAAGCGGTAGTGCACGACCTGGTTGTCCAAGATGCTCTGGCCAAAGGCCTTGCGCTCGCGCGCGTACTCGGTGGTGAGCTCGATGGCCCGCTCCATGGAGCGGATCATGTTGGCCGCGCCCCACAAGCGCTCTTCTTGGAACTGGAGCATCTGGTAGGTGAAGCCGAAGCCCTCTTGGCCGACGAGGTTGCCCACGGGCACGCGCACGTTGTCCAAGAAGATCTCGGCCGTGTCCGAAGAGCGCATGCCGAGCTTGTTGAGCTTGCGCGAGCGGTCGACGCCCTTGGCGTCCAGCGGCACGATGATCAGCGACTTGTTGCGATGCGGCGCGCCTTCGCCGGTGTTGCACAAGCAGCACATCCAGTCGCCCTGAAAGCCGTTGGTGATCCACATCTTCGAGCCGTTGATCACCCAGTCGCCGCCCTCTTTGCGGGCGGTGGTCTTGATGCCGGCCACGTCCGAGCCCGCGCTGGACTCCGAGACGCCGATGCAGGCGACCTGTTCGCCGGCGATCACCGGCGCGAGGTAGTTGCGCTTGAGCTCGTCGCTGCCAAAGCGGGTCAGGGCCGGGGTGGCCATGTCGGTCTGCACGCCCATGGCCAAGGTCACGCCGCCGCAGTTGGCCTCGCCCAGGGCCTCGGCCATCACCACCGTGTAGGAGTAGTCGAGGCCGGAGCCGCCGTACTCTTCGGGCTTGTTGAGGCCCAAAAGGCCCAGGTCGCCGGCCTTTTTGAACAGTTCGTGGGCCGGGAAGGCGCCTTCATCCTCCCAGCCGTCGCAGTAGGGATTGATCTCCTTTTTGCAGAACTCGGCGACGGTCTTTTGGATCAGCTTGTGTTCTTCGGTGAGTTTCATGACGGTCCTCGTCGAAAGTGCGATGCGCGGCGGCCCTACATGCGGGCGACGCCGAAACTGTTGGTGTGTGTCTCGCGCTCGGCGGACTCGGCCGCCGTGCGCAGACAAAATGCGAGCACCTTGCGGGTGTCGCGGGGATCGATGATGCCGTCGTCCCAGATCCGCGCGGTGGCGAACAAGGCGTTGGCTTCGCGGTTGAGCTTCTCGCGGATGGAGCCGGACATCGCCGCCAAGGCGGCGTCGTCGAGCGGCATGCCTTTGCGGGCGAACTTGGCCCGCGTGATGATCTCCATGACCGTGGCCGCCTGGTCGCCGCCCATGACCGCGACCTTGGAGTTGGGCCACGCGAAGATGAAGCGGGGATCGAAGGCGCGGCCGCACATGCCGTAGTTGCCCGCGCCGTAGCCCCCGCCGGTGATGACGGTGAACTGTGGCACCTTCGAGTTCGAGACGGCCTGGATCATCTTGGCGCCGTGCTTGACCGCGCCTTTTTGCTCGGCCGACTTGCCCACCATGTAGCCGGTGGTGTTCATCAAGTAGACGATGGGCGTGCCCGATTGGTTGCACAGCTGGATGAAGTGCGCGCACTTGACCGAGCCCTCGGGTTGAATCGGCCCGTGGTTGGCCAAGATGCCCACCGGGTGGCCCTCGATGCGCGCATGGCCGCACACGGTGTCGCTGCCGAAGCCAGCCTTGAACTCGAGGAACTCGGAGCCGTCGACCACGCGGGCGATCAGCTCGCGCGGATCCCAAGGATGCTTGGGGTCGGCCGGGATCAGCCCGCACAGCTCGTCG
>JAUIJR010000131.1 GCA_030431075.1 Polyangia bacterium
CCGTCTCCGTCTCCGTCGCCGTCTCCGTCGCCATCTCCGTCTCCATCGCCGTCTCCGTCTCCATCGCCGTCTCCGTCTCCATCGCCGTCTCCGTCTCCATCGCCCGCCCCCTCGTCGCTGCTCTCGCCGGTTTCGCTACCCGATGCGTCGACGCAGATCTCACCGATGCAGCTCAGGCTGGCGAGACAGTCGTCGTCGCTTTGGCAAGGGCAGCCGACCTCGGCCACACAGCGCGCAAAGTCGCTGCGACAACCCTCGGCCGAGACGCTGACCAGCAAACCCAAAACCAAGCCGATGGAACCACCGCGCGGCCAAAGCAGACGCATGCCGACAGCCTACCAGGCCACCCCGCACACAGGGGCTCAGCGGCCGCCGTAGGCGTCGCGCAGCTCGGCGATCGCTTTAACTAGCGGATCAGGGACAGTGGCGCCTTCTCGCACCAAGCTGCGCAAACGGGCCTCGTACTCTTCCATCCCGGAGCCGGGCACCCGCGGAATCCGGCTGAGGCATCGGCGAATGTCGACCAGCGTCGTGTTCGACATCACCCAGCCGTGCACGGCGTGGAGCTTGAACACGCGGTCCAGCCACACCCCCGAGGCGCTCTTTTCCGCCAGCGCCACCAAGCAGCGCACGCAGCTGCGGGCGGTCGGATGGTCGCCGTCGACCTTCGCCGACATCAGCTGGTTGGTCAGGGCCAAGGCGTAGCGCTCGGCGTCCTTGGTCTTGCCCATCGAGAGGGACTTTTCGACCAGCTGTCCGATCAAACTGGGGAACTGCGTCTCCTCGCCCGGACCGATGGTCTGGCGAAGATCACCGTCGGCGCGGGCGACCTCGGCTCCGCCCGGCCCGATGACGGCCATGATCTCGCGGCCCACACGAACTTGATCTCGGTCGTTGAGCGCCCGCCGGCCCCGGATCCGCTCGCCATTGACGAAGGTCCCGTTGCGGCTCTCCAGGTCCTCGATCTCCAGCCTGTCCGCGCCGACATGAAATCGCGCGTGGTAGCGACTGGCCAGATCATCATCGAGGGTCAGCCAGCACTCGACCATACGCCCCACGTCCAGCTCCCCCTCGGGGAGGGCCATGGTTCGGCCGCCGATCCGCAGCTTGAAGCCCGCTGACACCGTCTCGAAGATACCCCAGCTTCGCTGGGGCGGACCAATTCACGCGTTTCGGGGCCGGGCGCTCAGCGCACGCCGTCCCACTCTTCGTCGACGGCGAAGCCGTCGTCCGAGCTGCCACAAACGGAACCGCGCATCACCTGTCCGCGAAGGCCGCTGGCCGAGCCCGGTCCGCTGGCATCCACGATGTACAGGTTGCTCCCGCTCGGGGCGGTCGCCGTCCGCACGGGGAAGAAGAGCGGCAAGGAGTTCCGCGAGAAAAATGGGATGGAAGCGTGGGCTACGTAACCTTGATCGAGCGCGAAATCGATTCGGTAGTTCCGCGGAATGCGCGATCGCTTGAACGCAGCTTGGGCCAGTGACCAGCCGATCCCATTGGTATCTGGGATACCCAAGGCGAGATCCCGAAGGCTCACGAGGTCCAGGACCAGCGAGAAGGTCGGGTTCGAAAAGCGCACGGCTGACACCGGTTCGCCTTCGTAGGAGACCTGATGAAAGGCGCTGGCGTCGCCGGGGCCGGCGCGCGGGGTCGTGATCAGGCAGGGGTTCGGATCGGTGCTGCTGACCCGGCTGTCGTCGGGGCAAAGGGGCAGCCCGAGGTTCGCGTCGTCGGGCCCCAAGGGGATCCGCGAGGTGAGCAAGCGGCTGAGGTTCGCGTCCTCGTTCGCCCGGCACTCTCCCGTGTCCGGGTCGGTGATCACGCGATCGGTGAAGAAGTCGGAGCCCGAGGGCCCTCGCACCGAGAAGGTGTTGCGGGCGCGGACGTTGTAGCGGATGAACTCGCCGAAGCACTCGGGACCAGGCAGGCGCCGCAAGGTGCACTCGTCGTCGCCTTCACAAGGTCGCTGGCAGCGACCCTCGATGCAGGCGAACTGGGTCCCGCCGACATCCTCCGGACCGCCCTCGAGCAAGTCTTGGCACTGGGTGTCGTCGTCGCAGTCGCTCTCGGGCTGGGTCGCCGTGCAAATGAACTGGGACTCGACCTCTTCGACGGTCGACACGCCCGCGTCGGGGTCTTCGACCAAGCGCACATGAGCGCGCAGGGGTCGGTCGAGCGCCTGCAGCCACAGCTCGTCTTGGAAGGCGCGGGTGATCAGGTACTCGCGGTCGACGATGCCACAGGGGTCGTCGATGAACTCCTCGCAGACCTGGCGCAAGCGCGCGCGCTCGCTGGTGTCGAGAAAGTCGGCCTCCGGGATGCAGATGCCCTCGACCGTCGAGGTCCCCGCGGCCGTCAAGCAGCGCTGACCGATCCCGCAGTCGCCATCGTCGAGACAGCCGAAGATGTGGATCTTGTCCCCCGGCAGGACGCCCTCGTCGCAGAACTCCGCCCCGTTGTCGACGAGGCGAGAGTCGCCCTCGGCTTGGGGCTTGCAGCTCGCCCGCTCCCAACCGCAGCCGGTCGGATCCCCGCCCGACTCACAGCCCGCGCAGCGCACGACCCCGGTGGCCGAACCGGTGCTGGGCAACGAGCCCTCCCACTCCATCGTCCACGAGCCGGGCAGCCACGAGCGGTAGTCTCGCGGCAATATGCGCGCGGCGTCGCTCGTGTAGGGGTAGCTCAGCTCGATCTCCGGCGTGTTGGGGTCGTCCTCGGGGCGGTCCTCGGCGTCGATGCCGAGCTGGTCCGCGTCGCCGATCCCGAGCTTGGCGCCCGCGTTGGCGCTCGTGTCCTCGTCGAAGCGCGCGTAGGCGTAGTCGATCAGGCGCAAGGCCGGGCTCAGGGGGGCCACCAAGCTGCTGTCGTCCGCTATCGCCCGGTTGGGATCGGCATCGATGACCCGCGGCACGTCGCTCAGGCGCATGTCGCCGAACTGGCTCAAAGAGTGCAGCGGCAACTCCACCGGCAAGAGGGCCTTGGCCGCGTCGAAGATCGGCGCTTGGCGGACCCCCGCGACCTCGGGATAGGCCGTCCAGTACAAGCGACCGTCCGATCCGGTTCCGATGCCGATGACGACGGCGGCCGCGATCGGGGCCCCGGCGGCGTCGTAAACCCCGCAAGGATAGGGCAGCAGGTCGGGGTCGCTTTCTGAATCGACTTCGCGCCGAACGAAAGCCCAGTCGGTGATCTTCACGTCCAGGGGGGCGCGGATACCCGGCCCCTGGGCAAAGTGACGCCGGCCCAGCGGGCTTTGCCCCTCGGGCGTCCGCTCGACCGGCGCGCAGACCGACTCACTGGCGAAACCGTCCGTCGCTTCGACTTGGGTGTCGCACTCCGTGGCGAAGCTGGACTCTGCGTCCGCCAGGTCCCGGCGCAGCACCCGTGTGCTGCCGTCGCCGGCGATGACGTACAAGAACATCTCCTCCCCGCCGTCGAATCCGTCGCCGGTGCTCCCCAAGTTCAAGCGCGGCGTATTTCGAATCCGCTCGACCCCCTTGGCCTCGAGGACTTCGACGCGGCCGACCTCGTCGCAGTCGCAGCTGGGGTCCTCGGGGTCGCAGGCCCCGTTGGGACCGCAGGCCATCAACCCGTCCTCGGTGAAGGTGAACTCGAACAAGAAGTCGCTGCCCAGCCCGCCCGTGTACAAGCGGAACTGCCCGAACTCCTCTTCGGGCTCCTCGGGATCGACCCCGAGCTGCGGGACCGGCAGGTCGCGCACCAGCTGAAGCGCCGACAAGCCGACGCGCTCGTCGGAGCCAAAGGGCAGGTCGGCCGGGACTCCGTCGGGGAAGGCCGAGGGGCAGTCGATCGCGCACACGGGCGAGAGGCCGGTGTCCACCACCCGTACGCTGCCATCCTCGGCCTCGACGAAGCGGCGCGACTGCAAGATGTTGCCGGTCGTCAGATCGATCTCGGCGAGCAGGTCGCAGCTGGGGAAGGTCACGTACGCGGACAGCGGGGTCGTCGACTCGCAGGCGCTGGCGTCGAGGCCTTGGGTCAGGGCCGCATTGGAGAGCGAGCGCGGAGCGCTGACCACTTCGCCGAGGCGCGCGCCGATCGGCACCCAGCTTTGCGAGGCCTCGTCCAAGCGACGTGGGACCAGCTGGCCCACCACGGCCGAGGGCTCGCCCTCGGTCGGCACGCCAAAGGCCATCGCCGCCACCTCGGCGCCGTCGACCAGGGTCAAGTCGCAGCTTCCGGAGTTGACGGCGACGCCGCGGCACGAGCTCGGCCCGACGTCCACATCGGTGGGCAAGATGCCGGCGGGCAAGAAATTGTAGCCCGGCAGGTCCGGATCGAGGTCCACGAGCTGGCCGCAGCTCGCCTTGAACACCGCGATCTCGTTGCGCTCGGAGTTGCTGACCAGGCCCAGCAAGCGCACGCCCTCGGCCGAGGTCTCGCCGCTACCGGGGCGCGGCGCCACGCAAGAGCCCGACTCGGCCCCCTCGGAGCAATCGGAGAGCGCCGTCGGGGTCACCACACAGTCGGTGCTGCTGGTGCAGCGAAAGTGCGCGCACACGAAGGCGACGTCGGTGGGCCGGTCGAGAACCCGATTGGGAATGAGAACATCCGGCTGATCTTGGCAGCCGCCGCTGGCCGCCACGATCAACAGCGCCGCGCCGCCACGCCGCAGCGCGCCTTGTCCTCGTGCACGAAGTCGACGCCAAAGGCTCATTGTTCGAAGGGCTCCTGCAAGCCGAGACGGGCCACCTCGCTAAAGCGGGTGGGTCGGGTACGCGACATATCGATCACGCTGATGGTCGCGTCGAGGGTGTTGGCGACGTAGACCACCTCGCGGGCGAGGTCGGGGATCAGACGGTTGGGACCGGTGCCCGCGCGCAGCTGCGTCACGACGCTCATCGTGTCCAGGTCGACGATGAACACGGAGGCGCTGCGGTAGCAAGTCGTCAGCCCGTAGCGCGCGCTCCCGTCGTTGTAGATGGTCAGCGAGGAGGGCCGGTCGCACAGCTCGACCAGCGCGTTGGGCTCGTCGATGGTGTCACCGAGCGCGTCGACGCCGGTGTTCATGCGAATCAGTGCGCCGGGCGCCGACTGCACCACGAAGAGTTCCTCGCCCGAGACCGAAAACTCGATGTCGGCGAAGCTCACTCCACCGCCGGTCAGATCGTTCAGGCCGCCGGCCGAGACCAGGCTCAGGCCGTCGATCTTGGGATCACAGTCGACTTCGTTGCCCTCGGGGGTCGCCCCTTCGACGAGGCAGCTGCGCTCGCCGCCGAGCTCCGAGGGATCGACCGAGGTCGAGGTCAAACGCGCGAGGTTGGTCGTGCGCCGGAACATCGCGTAGAGCAGCGGGCGCGTGCACTCGCGCGAAGCCGCCGGCGGGTCCTCCGGGTCGCAAGGACGCTCGGCCAGGCCAAAACCACCGCCGCCCGCCTGCGCAAAAACCCCCTCGTAGTCGACGATGGCCGGCGCTTGGCGGTCGCTCACGATCTCCGGGCTCTCGGGCACCGGGCCGTAGGGGTCTTGCCAGTCGCCGACGTCCTGCCCCCCGCGCAAGCCATCGAGCTTGAGCAAGGTGACGGCCGAGGCTGCACGATGCGTGATGAAGGCCAAGGGATTGTGCGGATCGGTGACCACCCGCATGGTCGTAAGCTCGCGCGGGAGTTTGAGCGCGTCCGGGTCGTTTCGATAAAAGCGGATCCGGAAGTCGTCGCTGCACACGCGGGGATCGGCGCGACCGCTCCCCTCCCCTTGCCCGCACTCCAGGCGAATGTCGTCGTCCTCGAGACCGCCGCGCAGGTAGGCGTAGGTCACCGAGGGGTCGCCGTTGATCGGCGTGAGGATCATGGCCTCGTCGAGCTCGCAGTGGCGCAAGCGACGCTGAGGGCGGGGCTCGCCGGGGTTGGGCGCGGGCGAGGTCTCGACCACCTCGCAGTCCCAGGCCACCGGCTGCATTGCGAAGTCGCCAAAGTGGATGGCCCCGCTCGGCGCGGCAAAGTGGGTCTCGTCGCACTCGATGAGCTGGGGGTTGAGCTCCGCTTTGCGGCAGGGCCGATCGGCGCTGGTCTTCGAGCCCGGGGCGCCGATGTTGTCGGTGTCCTCGAAAGCGGCGAAGAAGGCGTCGAGATCGAAGGGGATCATCGACGCCGCGTTGTAGGTCAGATCGCTGTTCCCGTTGGCGACGAGCAGCCAGCGCGCCGGCTCCCGACACACCTGCGCCACACAAGCGCCGCTGCCACACTCGGCGTCTTCGCTGCACGCGTCGCCGGCGGCCTGGGAGATGCGAGGGTCGAGCAAGAGGCCCTGCGGGAAAAAGAGCTCATCGTTGGGCGGCTCGACGCCCGGGCTCATGCTCCCGATCTCACACGCGGCGCTCGGCAACACGAGCAGGGCCAAGGCCAGCGGGACCGAGGCGGCCATCCCTGCGGCGGGCGTTGGGCGGGGCGCGTTTCGGCGGCGAATCAGGCCGCGAAAACGGGCGCTCGTGCGGGCGCGCATGGAGCGTGAAGCTACCAGGGTCGCGCTCAAGATCCAGTCCGCAAACGGGGCTTTGGGGACGAATTCGCGGGTCCGCGGCTGGCGTGGCGGCGCGGCCTCGCCCCTCGTGGGCAGCTCAGGGATCTTCGTCCGAGGGGCCTTGTGCCGGCTCGCTAGCCGCCTCTTGGGCCGCCTCTTGGGCCGCTGGGGAGCCCGAGGCCAGGGCCCCGCCGCGTGCGAGCTCGCGGAAAAAGGCCGTCGAGCGCAAAGGACGGCTCAGGTGCGCGTGAATCAGGCTCGCGCAAACATCTCGAAGTCCCCGGCGGGCCGCCCCCAGCTCCGGCCGCGCGGCGACAGCGCCGATCTGCGCGCGTCCTGGCCAGACCCCGGTGTCGTCGAGCAGGCCGCGCGCGAGCTCCACCACCTCGGCCCCGATCCGCATGCCCACCGCGCCTTGTCCGTGCGCCGCACACAAGGCCCCTCCGCGCGCCGCGTCGAAGCGCAGCTCCCCGCGCCGATCGGGGTCATCGAGCGGGCCGCCACAGACCGCGCAGACCTCGAGCTCGGGCAAGCTACCGATCTGGCGCAACAAGAGCAGCTCATAGGCGCGCAGCGTCAGCGGGTCGCGCTGCGAATCGGCCAAGTCCTCGAGCGCGCCCCACAAGCCGGTGAAGATGCCGGGATCGGGATCCAGGTCGACGCTCAGGCGCTCGGTGATCTCGCACAGGTACGCGGCGTAGGCGAAGCGCTCCAGGTCGCGGCCGAGGCCCCCGTGGTCGGCCGTGGGCACGAAGCCCCCCAAGTTCCACAAGCTCCCCCGCCCCGGGGCGAGCTTCGCCTCCCCGCGTGCGCCGACCGGGAGGCCCCCCGCAAAGCGACGCTTCGACTTGCGAGCGCCTCGCGCAGCACAAGGCACCTTGCCGTGGGCCGCCGTGAACACCATCACCACCAAGTCGGACTCCCGCATCGCCTGCGTACGCAGGACGACCGCCGGGGTCTCGACCTCGCTGCGGGCGTTCACGGTGAGACGCCCAGCAGTACCGTCGCCAGCCAAAAGTAAAAAAGGAGCCCCAAGATATCGACGGCCGTCGTGACGAAGGGCCCGGTGGACACGGCCGGATCGATCTTGAGTCGGTCCATCAACAAAGGGATCGATGCGCCGACGGTCGCGGCGATGGTCATCGACCCAATCATGCCGAAGGTCAGCACCAAGCCGAGGGCCAGCGGATCCGAGACCTCGCCGCCGACGAAGGGCGCGGCCAGGGCGATCGCAATGCCGTAGATCAGGCCCAAGGTCGCGCCCAGGCCGACCTCGCGGCCGACGATCGAGGCCAAGCGACCGCGCTCCACATAGCCGACGGCCAAGCCGCGCACGACGATGGTGCTCGACTGCGTCCCCACGTTGCCCCCCATGCCCGCGACCACCGGCATGAACAAGGCGAGTACGGGCACACTTTGCAAGGCGCCTTCGAAGCCGCTGAGGGCCGCGGCCACGAGCACCCCACCGGCGGCCGCCGCCGCGAGCCAGGGCACCCGCGCGCGAAAACTCGACCCGAAGGACTGGGTGTCGATGATCTCTTCACCGGCGCCGGCCATCTTCAAGATGTCCTCGGTGGCCTCTTCGGTGAGGACGTCGACGATGTCGTCGATGGTCACCACGCCGAGCATGCGGCGCTCGGCGTCGACCACGGGCACGGCCGTCAGGTCGTAGCGGCTGGCGATGTCCGCGACCAACTCCTGGTCGGCGTCGGGCGTCACCGAGATGACGTCGCGCTTCATCACCTGGCGCACCCGCAAACTCGGGTCGGCCAAGACCAGTGCCCGCAAGCTTATGATCCCCAAGAGGCGATCGTCGTCGTCGAGCACGTAGGAGTAGAAGATCTGCGAGGGCGGGTCCTCGAGGGCGCGGATGATCTCGAAGAGCTCGGCGATGGTGCCGTCGGGCTCGATATGGACGAAGTGCGGCGACATGATGCCGCCCGCGCTGTCTTCGTCGTAGGCGAGCAGCTCGTTGAGCTCCTCGATGTCCTCGGGATCGAAGCGCGCGAGAATCTCGCGCAAGCGCGCCGGATCGAGCTCGCCGAGGATGTCCGCCGCGTCGTCGGCGTCTTGCTCCTCGAGCAAGGCCGCGCCCTCTTCGGGGGCGATGCGTCCAAGGATCTCGCCGGCGACCTCGGGGCGAAGTTGCCCAAAGACCTCGGACCGGCGCACGGCCGGCAAGAGCATCAGGACACGGTCTTGATCGGCGGCCGAGCAGTTGCCGATCGCGCCAGCGAGCTGTACGTCATCGAATTCGGCCAAACTGCGCACGAGTGCGCGTGTGTCGTCGTCGCGCAAACTGCGCGAAAGGTCGATGTCGATGCGGAGCGTGCGGGCCACGTCATTCCCCCGAGCGGCCGGATGATACCCCCGCTCGGGCCCGGGCCCCCGTCAATTCGCGGGGACGGTCCGCGTTCGTCGCGCGGGCAGTCGAGCGCCACCGCCCGGCCTCACAGGCGCATCTCGGGCTTGCCTTGGCCGCTTGCGATCGTGAAGGCCAAGAAGACCACCAAGAACACGAAGAGCGCCACGAGCACCCACAACAACAAGCGCGACATGGTCACGCGCTCACGCAAGCCGGCCACCCAGGCGGGCAAGGCCGAGGCCCAGCGCTCGAGCGTCGACTCTTGGTGTCGTGGCGGTGCCGGGTTGGGCTTGTCCTCGACGCTCGGGCTGGCGCCGGCCTTCGGGCTCGCGTTCGAGGCCGGCACCGGGACGACCTTCGCCGTCGACTCGCGCTTGGACTTCGAGTTGCCGCGTCGCTCACGTTCGTAGAGCAGCCCGAGCACCGTGTCCTCGTCGAGCTCGAGCACCCGCGCGCAGCAACGCAAGAAGCCCTTGGCGAACACCATGCCCGGGAGTTCTTCGAAGCGATCCGCCTCGACCAACTCGAGGGAGTCACGGGGGACCTTGGTCGCCACCGCCAACTCTTCGAGGCTCAGGCCCCGACGCTCGCGGTGTTCTCGGATGTACGCCCCGGGCGAGGGCGGCGCACCATCCTCGGCGTGGGCCGGTGCGAGGGCTTCTCCCCCGACGACCCGCAAGCGGCCGGTGTCGACGCGCATTGGCGGAGTGTGGCCCCAGCTTTGCCACCGGAGCAAGTGCGAAGCGACCGAAGGCCGCGCATGGCCAACCCCGGCACGAATACGCGAGCTTCACGTTCACGCGCGAAGGCGCGAAGGGATGCCTTTGCGCGATCTCGGACCTCGACGCGCCTAACCGGCGGGGGTCGAAGCGGCGGCGGGTACGCCCTGGGCGAGCTCGAGATAGCCCTCGCACTCGTCGGCGAGACAGCTGCGCGGCGCCATGGCGATGCACGCTTCGAAGCTCTGGCTCGCGCCTTCGGTGTCGCCGAGTCGCAAGCGTGCGACCCCTTCGACGCGGCGCGCGTCTTGGATCGGACAGCGCTCGTTGGCCAACACCCGCTGCACTTCTTCGAGCGCCTCTTGGGTCATCTCGAAGTCCAGGTAGACCTGCGCGAGTCGGTAGCGCGCGACGCAAAAGTCGGGGTTCAACAAGATCGACTGGCGCAGCTCGGTCATCGCCTCGACGCGATCGCCTCGCTGGTAGTAGGCCCACCCGAGGTTCGCCAGCGCACTGAAACGCTCCGAGTAAAAGTCGGTGGACAAGGCCTTCTCGGCCTCTTCGGCCGCGCGGTCGTACTCGTGAAAGTACAAGGAGACGACGGACAGTGAGTTGAAGGCTCGGCCGCGACCCGCCGCCCGGTCATCGAAGCCATCGACGGACTTCACGAAAGCGCCGCGGGCTTGCGAGTGGAGATCGTCGATGCGGTCGCGCTGCAGATCGGCGGAGGCATCTTGTAGACACATCTCGCCTTCGACGGCGTCGAGCATGGTCTTGCCCTCGCGCAGGTACAAAAGACCCTCGAGGTAGTGCGAGGGTCCGTGCTCCTCGTTCGAGGACAAGGCGCGCTGGAGCTGGATCCGGGCGTCGTCGAACAGACCGTTGTGAAAGGAGCCCAGGGCCACCTTGTAGTGCTTGTCGGCCGGGGTCTCGTCGCCCTCTTCGGGATAAAACCCCTTCGCCTCCTTCTCCTCTTGCTCACGGCTGTGCGCGCAACCGGCGGTCAGGGCCAGCAGCGGCAGCCCCAAGGCCCAGCGGCGCCAGTCCAGGGCGCGCAGGCGTCGAAAGGGGGCCGGGGCGGATAGCGGGGCTTCGCTGCGCATGGCCGAACGCTAATGCCGTGGCGGCTCCCAGCGAAAAAATGCGCACAAAGTCGGGGGAGATCCGCCCTCCGCGCAGGCCGATACCGACTCGATGACGCCCCTCCCCCTTCGGTTTGCGCCATGGGCCCAGCCGAAGCTAGCGTGGGCGCATGGCCGTCATGGTCTTGCACCACGCGCGTTGCTTCGACGGCGCGGCCTCGGCGGCGGTGTTCGCCGAGTTCTACCGGGCCAAGATCGACCCCAAGGCCGAGTTCATCTTCCGCCCCAAGATGCACGCCCGCGGTGATCCCTTCGAGGACGCGGACTTCGACGCCGAGGTCGTGGCCTGCTTGGACTTTCGCTACACCAAGCGCGGCGACCTCGACTGGTACTTCGACCACCACGCCTCGGCCTTCCAGCTCCCCGGAGAACGGGCGCATTTCGACGCCGACGACTCGGGAACGAAGTTCCACGATCCCAAGGCGCCCTGCTGCGCGACCTATATGGCCGGCATCTTGGGCATGCGCTGGGGGTTCGACACGAGCCCCTACGAAGAGCTCTTGCGCTGGGCCCAGATCATCGACACGGCCAGCTTCGAAAACCCGCAGATCCCCGTGGCCATGGAGGAGCCGGCGATGCAGCTCGCGGCCTTCATCCAAAGCGCCGACGACCCTCGGGACATCGAGCGCTTCATCGCCGACCTGGTGCGGGTTCCCTTCGCCGAGCTGTGCCGAGCCCCCTACGTGCGCGGCATCGTGGCCGAACGGCAGCGAACCCACGCCCACGACTGCGAGCGCATCGCGGCCGTCTCCAAGGTCGAGTCCGGGGTCCTCGAATACGACCTGCTCGCCGAGGCCCCGCGGGTCTTGAGCCACTTCATCCCCTACGCCCAGCACCCCGAAGTCGACTACGTGGTCGGCGTCTATCCGCACGCCGACGGCGATCTGCGGCTGACCATCGGCTACAACCCCTGGCACCCCGCCGAGGCCCGGGCCCATGACCTGGCCAAGCTCTGCGAAGCGCACGGCGGGGGCGGACACCCCTTCGTGGCCGGCTGCTCCTTCCCCCACGGTGAGACCGAGCGTTGTCGGGCGGCCCAGCGCGCCATGCTCGAGATCCTGCGCGCCGACGCATGAGCGGCGAGAGCGAAGACCCACGCGAGCTCGCCCGGGGGGCGCTGGTGAGCTTGCGCCTACGCGTCGACGCGCACTTCGAGGCCGCCGTCGAAGCGCAGCCCGAAGCCTTCGCCTGTGCCAAGGGCTGCAGCGCGTGTTGCCACGTCCAGATCGGTGTCTTCGAGCTCGAAGCCGCCCCGATCCGAGAGGCCCTCGCCGCGCTCGAGCGCGAAGATCCCGGCTTGCGCCGCCGTATTCGCGAGCGCGGCCTCGCGCTGCTCGAAGGTCCGTCACCAGCGGCCGAAACTCCACCGGCCTGCGCCTTGCTGGTCGACGATCGCTGCGCCGTCTATGCGACGCGCCCTTTGATCTGCCGCTCGCACGGGCTCGCGCTGCTCGGCCCCGATGGCGTCGACCACTGCCCTTTGAACTTC
>JAUIJR010000667.1 GCA_030431075.1 Polyangia bacterium
GTCCGCGACCAAAAGATCCGGCGGCGCCCCGCCGATGCGCGCACCGCCTCGGCCCCCCGGGTGCTGGTCGAGATGTGAGCGCCGCGCGCAAGCGAGCCTTGATACCCTGCGCGCGTGGAGAGTTCGCCGACCGCTGCTTCTGCCCAGCCCGCCTCTGCCCCCGACGCCGAGCTCGCCCGCGCGCGCGCGGAGCTTGAGCAGATGGGCTTCAAGATCGTCCGCGAGACCGGTGACACCCTCATCGGTACGCGCACCAAGTTCTACTGGGACGCCATCCTCACCAAGGTCACCTACGTCTGCTTCGTGCGGCGTGTGGCCAAGCTCGACGCGGCCACCATCGAGATGGATCGCAACGTGCTCGAAAACGAGGCCAAGACCCTCGACCCCTCGGCCCTCCCCCGCGGCTTCCAAAAAGGCGTCGCCGTGATCACGGCCTACTTGGCCGACGAGGCCAGCGTCGACGCGATGGCCATCTGCGACGACAAGCCCAAGGTCCGCTTCGCCTTCTTCTACGTGCCGGGCGTTCGAAACCTCGGCACCAAGACGGCCCACTTCGTGCGCGGCACGCCCGCTTGGGGTGCGCTCTACTACGGCAAGTTTCGCTGGATCCTCGGCCGCTTGCTCGAGCCCGAGAGCGCCCCGGCCAAAGAGCCCCTCTCCAAAGGCGGGGCCATCATGGGCCTGGTCTTCTTACTCGTCATCGTGCTCAACGTCGCGCTGATCGTCGGCCGCTGAAGCCGGCACCCGCGCCCGCGGATGCGCCTTTTCGTGCGTGTCCACCAAGTGCCCCAAGCTGAGGTGGGTGTACTTTTGCGTGGTCGAAAGCGAAGCGTGACCGAGCATCATCTGAATCGAACGCAGGTCACAGCCGCTTTGCAGCAGATGGGTCGCAAAGCTGTGGCGTAGTCCGTGGGGACCGATCCGCGCGCGCGCGCCGGTCTCCAAGCTGCGATCGTGCACGACCTTGCGGGCGACCCGTGGGTCGAGTCGCTTGCCCCGTCGACCCAGGAACAAAGCCTCGGGCGCTTTGGCCGTGGCGATCCAGGCGTCGCGGCGTTCGAGCCAGGCGTCCAGGGCCTCGACGGCCGAGCGCCCCAAAGGAACGATGCGGTCCTTGCCGCCCTTGCCCTGCCGCACGCGCAAGGTGGCTCGCCCCCCCTCGCGCCGAAGGTCCTCGAGGTCGAGCCCGCAGGCCTCCGAGACGCGCAAGCCTCCACCGTAGAGCACCTCGAGCAGGGCCCGATTTCTCAGGGTCTTGATCTGCGCGTGCACGCCCTCGACTTTGGCGCTCGCCCGCATCGGCGGGGCCTCGATCATCCGCGTGACGTCCTCGACCGGCAGCGCCACGGGGAGCTTCTTGCCCTGCTTGGGGCTGCGGATCAGCGCGACCTCATTGTCCTCGCGCCAGCCACGACGACGCAGGTGCTCGCCAAAACTGCGCAGGGCCGACAAGCGGCGCGCCACCGAGCTCGCCGCCAACTTGCCGTGAAGCCCGGCCAGATGCCGCCGCACCTCGCGCAAGCCCAGGTCGCGCAGCGCGGCCTCTCGCTCTCGCCGCGCCTCGACATCCTCGAAAAAAGCCGAGATGTCGCGCCGATAGGCCCGCAGCGTGTGCTTGGAGACCCGTGCCTCGTCGCGCAGATACACGACGAAGTCGTCGAGGGCGTCGGCGACGGCGGGCACCCGATCAGTGTAGGGGCGCAGGGGCACGGGCGCGAAAAAGCCGGGAACCCGGCCGCGCCTCCCCCGTGTAAGGGCCGTGTCACCGCGCGCGCTCAGCTTCTTCGCTGCCCTCCCCCTCGCTGCTTTGGCCGCCTACTTCTTGCTGCGTGACGAGGGCGCGGCCCGGGCCGAAGCGAGCCCGGCGAGCGTGAGCGCCACCGACGAGCCCGCGCCCGAGCCGGCTGCGCGCCCGAGCCCATCGTCGACCGAGACCAAGCCGAAGCCGAAGCCGAAGACCGAGTCCCCCGAGGACGCCCGTCGACGCGCCCTCATCGACCAAAAGCGGGCCCAGATCCGCGAGCTGATCGAAGCGCGCAAACATGGCTTGCCGAAAGGCGAGGCCGCGCCCGATGCCGAGCCCGACACCACGACAGATTCCGCCCCGGTCCCGCCTCCCGCCATCCGAGGGGAACTCGACAAGCAGTACATCCAAGACGGTGTCCGCGAGATCATCCCCGTCATCCGCGAGTGCTACAACGAAGCCCTGGCCCTCGACGAAGCCCTCGCGGGCCGCATGGTGCTGAGCTTCCAGATCCT
>JAUIJR010000668.1 GCA_030431075.1 Polyangia bacterium
CTCGTCCGAGGGGCCGAGTGGGCCCCAGCGATCCCAGCGGTCGAAGTACAAGCGCGCGTCGTGTCCGCCCGAGGCGAGCACGGCGCCCAGGCTCAGCGCGCTGGCGAGCAAGGCCGCCTGCGACGAGCCCAGCGAGGGTGGTTCGGTGGCCGCGCCCTCGCCTTCGGCCGGCACCTGCGCCCGCGTGAAGAACACCAGGGCCAAGGACGCGGCGCCGCCGATGAAGATCGGGGCCATGTCGTCGAAGGTGGCGCCGCCGTATTGGCGCAGGAGATTGGCGGCCGTCGTCACGAGGACGAAGGGCAGCAAGTAGATGCCGCGGCGGTAGGCCTTGTCGCGCCCGAGTAGCAGCTCGACCAGCAAGATGACGATGATCGGCGCGAGCAGCATGCGGCCCAGGCCGCCCGCCGCCGACAAGAGGCGCGAGCTGCTCGCGGTGACCATGAAGGTCTTGACGATCTGGCCGAGCGGGACCAGCTGGCTGCCGACGATGTAGGCCAGGCCGAGCCACAGGCCGTCGAAGATGCCCTCGCGGGGCGAGAGCGCGGCGGCGGTGGCGCGCGGGCGCAGCAAGAATGCGCCCCAACGGTGCAAGGTGCGTCGCACGGATTCGAGCTGCTTCAACGCTCGTTGCCGAGCTTACGTTTCGCCGCTTTGTTCAGCGCCGACGGAATGCCCTTCGAGCGGGCGACTTTGGCCAGGTCGCCGCGATTGAGGTAGGCGAGCAGAGTCATCGACTTCGACATCGGCGTCTTGGGGTTCATCACCAAGTTGAACTTGACCGTGTACAGCTTGATCCATTCGCGGCGGTTGGCGATGTAGCGGATGATCTCGGGCGCCAACGAGCGGTTGGCGGACCAGCTCACCGCCTCGGAGTCGGTCACCTTGGGCGACTTGACCGCCGACATCGCCACCACCTTGTTGGAGTCGCGGATCAGCACGGCGCGATCGGACTTGTCGCCGAGCAAGGCGGCACGCACCTTCGCGGGCGGGCGCATGGCCATGAGCTCTTGGAGGCGGGTGAGTTGCTCCGGCTCCTCTTCGGGCTCGAGCGAGGCCTCGAGCTCGCCCTCGTCCATCTCGGGGAGCAACATGTCGTCGTCGACACCCCCGTCGATGAAATCATCGAGGGCGGCCTCGCTCTCCTCGTCGTCGACGGACATCGCGGCCGCGAAGGCCGCGTCGCGCTCCTCGTCGCTGATCTCCTCGCCCGACTCCTCGTCTTGGCGCATGGCCGCGCGCACCTCTTCGATGCCGGCCATCTTGATCTCCACCCCCTCGCGCTCGGCCATCTCGAGCATGCGGTGGATCAAGCTCATCCGGCAGTGCCGGTTTTGGTAGAGCGAGGCGACGATCTGCGGCGTGCGAAGCCAGCGCGCCTCGGAGCGCGCGATCGTCTCGCAGACGATCGCGCCGCAGACCCGGGCGATGCCGATCAGCGACTGGTCGTCGATGTTCTTATGGCGGACGACCGCGTCGAGGAGCTCGTCGTTGCGGACGAGCTTGCGACCGAGCAAGTCGAGCACGCCGGCGGGGATCTGCGGATCGGAGATGGCACCTTTGAGGGTGTTCTCCGGCAGCGTGGCGATCGTCTTGCCGGCGAGCTCCCCGAGCTCCCCCGTGGCCTCGACCACCCACACTTGGTAGAGGGCCAAGAGCATGTCGCGCGGCGGCAGCGGTGCCGCCCCCTGCGCGACGAGGCGGCGCATCTTCGGCGGCGCCGACTCGCCCACCATGCGGGCGGCGATGGGTCCGAGCTCGGCGTCGCTGAGGGCTTGATGTTCGTAGGCCATGGTCGGGTGCGGGCGTCAGCCCCGGTTGCGATCGTAGATGAGTCGTAGACCGTGCAACATGAGGTCGTCGTCGACCACGTCGATGGCGTCGGTCTCCTTGGCCACCAAGGGGGCCAAGCCGCCGGTGGCCGCGACGTAGCTGCGCCAACCGAGTTCTTCGCGGATCCTTCGTAGCATACCTTCGACGAGGCCGACGTAGCCGAAGAGCAGGCCCGACTGCATGGCCGCGACGGTGTTGCGACCGACGACACGTTCGGGGCGCACGATGTCGACGCGCGGCAGCTTGGCCGCGCGGGTGAACAGTGCGTCGGCCGAGATCCCCATGCCCGGCGCGATCACGCCGCCGAGGTATTCGGGCTTGGGCGAGACGATGTCGAAGGTGGTGGCCGTGCCGAAGTCGACGACGACGATGCCCCCCGCTTCGCCCTCGCCTTCGCTGACGCGCGCGGCGTAGCGGTCGTG
>JAUIJR010000132.1 GCA_030431075.1 Polyangia bacterium
CCGTCGCCATCGCCGTCGCCATCGCCATCACCGTCGCCATCGCCATCGCCATCGCCATCGCCATCGCCATCGCCATCACCGTCGCCATCCCCATCGCCGTCGCCATCCCCATCACCATCCCCATCGCCATCACCGTCGCCGTCCCCATCACCGTCGCCATCCCCATCCCCAGTCTCAGAGCTGCTGGTCTCGGAGGAGCTGCTCTCGGTGGCCTCGCCGGACTCGCTTTCGCCGGTCTCAGTCTCGGAGCCTTCTTCACCGATCGCGTCGTCGGCGCAGCCGGGGAGGAGGGGAATCGTCGATAGCAGCAGCGCGCAGGAAAGGGAGGTCAGTCGCATACGGGGGCAATGTGCAAGGGCCGAGCCAGGCGCCGACGGTGGCCTAGCCGGCCGCAGGCGAGGATCGCCGAACACGCGCCTGCCAAAGCCGCGGCGGGGCTGCAAGGCCCGCAGTTCGACCCTCGAGCTCGCAGATGCGCGGCCCGAAGCGCTACAGCGACATCATGACTTCGTAGAGGGGGTCGAAGCCGGCTTGCCACTGGCCGTGCCCGAGCTCGGGGATTCGACACGACGCGACCTCTTCGCCGGGGTCACAGCCCTGGTACTCGAGACAGGGCGAGGGCGAGACGGGATCGGTCGCGGCGCCGCATCCCTGGCGCGCGCGGAAGCCCGCGAGCGTCGCCTCCTCGTCCGCGTGCCGCGTCACGTCCTCTTCGCCCATCACGCTCATCACCTTGACCCCGCCGCTGCACACCTGCGAGCTCGCGCCATGGTCGGGGTCGCACAAACCCGGACCGTAGGAGAAGCAGCGGCCGCCCGAGGGGAAGATCGCGCGCACTCGATCGCCGCGCAGGCAGCCGAGGTGGAAGGCCATCTGGCCGCCGTTGCTGTGGCCGAACACGTAGACGCGGTTGAGATCGATGCAGTGCTCGGCCGCCAGCGAGTCGAGCACCTGATCGAAGACCTGCAAGCTCGCGTCGAGGTTGAAGGGCACGAAGTGATTCGTGTCCCACTCCTGACTCGGCCAGCCCTGGGGCGCCACGTTGATCGAAAAGCCGCCATTGGCTGTGCTGTTCTGGTCGAGACGGAACTGGTTGGTGTTCGCCGTCCCGCCGGCCCCGTGATAGGTGAAGACCAGCGCGTGCGGCTTGTCGGAGTCGTAGGGGGTCGGCACGAAAAGGTCGTAGGAACGCTCGACGCCGTCGACCAGCGTCGTCAGCCCTTCGAAGTGTCCGCCCTCCGCATCGAGGCCGCAGCCTGGGCTCGGGAGGACGTCGCCGTCGCCATCGCCGTCGCCATCCCCATCGCCATCGCCGTCGCCGTCGCCATCCCCATCGCCATCACCGGCGGTCGTGGTCGTGGTCTCGCCGCCGCTGGTGTCCGTCTCCCCGCCGCTCGAGCTCGAGGCCTCGCTCGTTTCGCCAGACGCCTCGCTCGACGTGCTCGCTTCGCTCGTCTCGGCGTCGGCGTCGGCGTCGTCCGTCGAGCAGCCCACGGCGATCGTGAGCGCGGCGACGGACACGGCCGCAACGCCCCCTCCGATCGAAGCGAAAGGCCGACGGCGCGGACGAGTACGCGGCAGGTAGGACACGACGAGAGTATATCGGGCCGGCCTCCGCCCGTGTTCCCACCCATCGACGAGGTGCGGGGCGAAGGCGAGGCTGAGGGCGCGCCTGCGAAGCGAGTCAGTGACCAGGCCCCGGAGTTTTTGCGCCGCCCGGGCGCACTGCGGTCGACAGCTTCGTCAGCTCGGCCAAGGCCGCGGGAGAGGGGGCGGTCGCGGCGTAGCGCAGCGACTCGTAGCGGCGGGCGAAGGCGGCGAGCTCCTCCGCCGCGGGATGCCCTTCGCTAGCGAGTCGACGGGCGAGGGCCTGGGCCGACTCTTCGGGGCGCCGTTTCACGCCGGCTTTGGCCAGGCGCGCGAGCAGCTTCTCGTAGATCTCGATGTGCGGCGCCCGGACGACGTGTCGGCTTCGACGACGCAACCAGCGGATCGCGGCGCCGAGCAAGAGCAGGCCCAAGGCCACCGCGCCGAGGCGGCGCCAGTCGACTTGGATGGACATGCCGCGGCGCTCGACGCCGACCTTCTCGAGCACCGAGAACTGGGTGTTCAAGTCGAAGCCGACGATGTAGCTCAGGTAGGCGTTGCGGATGGCCTCGACCATGTTGGCCAGGCCCGGCCAAAAGGGCGCTTCGTCGCCGGCCGTGCGCCCGTCGGGGGGCGTGGGATCGAAGGTCACCCAGCCGTAGGCTTCGAAGTAGACCTCGACCCAGGAGTGCGCGTCGGCTTGGCGGACCACGTAGAACTCGCCGATGTCGTTGTAGTGCGCGCCGTAAAATCCGTTGACGTTGCGGGTGGGCACGCCGACCTCGCGCAAGAGCACGGCCATCGCCGTGGCGAAGTACTCGCAGTGGCCCTCGTGGGTGTCGAACAAGAAGCCCTCGAGGGGGTCGGCCCCGGCCGCGACGCGATCGCTTTGGGGTTGGTCCAGCGAATAGCTGTAGTTCGCCTGGAGATACTCGTGGACCGCCTGGACCTTGGCGATGCGGGTCTTCGCGTTGGCCGTGATGCTTCGGGCCAGCTCGCCGACCTCGGGGGAGAGGGACTTGGCGCGCCGCAGGTAGGGGCTGAACTCGGGGCCGGGGAGCGGGTCGCCCAACTGGGCCAAGGTGCGCGCGCTCGGGCGATCGATGCGGGAGACGAACTCGTACTGGATCGGGCCCGGCTGCTTGCGGGGCACGACCAGCTGACGCTCGAAGTCACCGTAGACGCGGTTTTGCCCTTCGATGGGGCTGCGGGGAGCGAGGCGCACGGCCAGGGGCTGCGAGGCGGCGAAGAGGCGATCCGTGCCGATGTCCTCGAGCTGCACGAGCACGCGCAAGGTGGGGCGGGCGCTGCCTTCGCCCGGGAAAGGTTGAGCTACGATCTGGCCGTCGTTGGCACGCACGGCCACCGGCACGCGATCGTCGGCGAAGACCTGGTAGGCGTAGGCGCCGGGCATCGGCATCAAGCGCACCTGCGATGAGACCCGCATCGCGTCGACCTCTTCGCTTTGGAACCAGCGCCCGGCCTCGTAGCGGTCGAGGGTGTTACCGCGCAGATGCCAGGTCAGACGATCGCTCACGGGGACCGGCGACTGCGGCTCGAGGCGCATCACCACCGTCGCGTCGGTCTTGATGCGACCAAAGCCGCCGAGCTGAACCTCGTGGCCAAAGCCGCTGGTCGCCCCGCGGGACAAGCTCCCGTGCAAGAAGGCGCCCACGCCGAAGCGGGGAAAGAGCACGAAGACCAGCAGCGCACCGACGCCGGCCACCGCGGCGACCTGCAGCACCGCCCGGTACAAGAGCGGAAGGTCCTGCGTTCCGCGGCGGATCAACGCGTGCTCGACCCGGGCACCGAGGCGCTCCGCCTCGCCGAGCAGGTGGTTCACGATCAGCGCCAGAAAGACCGTGGGCAGGTAGAGCGTGAGCAAGAGGGGGTAGTTGAGATCCGCGTTGATGGCCGAGGCGATGGTCATCAGCATCGAACCCAGCATCAGCAGCTGCAGGTGTTCACGGGTGCGCTGTCGATTGAAAAAGCGCTGCACGACGAGCAAGAGCAGAAAATCGATGCCCGCGTCCAAGAACTCGGCGCGGGCGAAGGCGCGGACCAAGCTGCTGACCAGCGCGATGAAGACCAGCAAGGTCCACGCGCGTTGGGCCCCGCGGCTCGTCTCGGCGGGCAAGGGGCGCACGAAGGCGAGCACGCCGAGGATGAAGGCGCCGAGCAGGGCCAGGTTCGACGCGCCGCCGCCCAGAGCGACGGCCATCACCGCGATGACGATCTGCAGGACCGACAAGAGGTCGCGCAGCTCACGAAGCCCTCGCGGCCGCAGCAGGCTCATGCGACCCGCCTTTGGGTGGCGTCGGACTCGGTGGGGTCGCGCGGGTCCTCGAAGCCGACGGTGGCGAGCAGATCGAGCAAGCGCCGCTCTTGGGCGGCGCCGCTGGCCGCGGGCAAGACGAGCTCGCCGGCGACGCGCAGGCCGACGGCGAAGCCCCCTTCGCGCAGGGCCGAGACCGCCCGCGAGGCGAGGTCCTCGATGGCGGCCTCGTAGGCCGGCTCGCCGGCGCGACCGGAGCCGAGCTCCAAGATCCAGGTGTGGTCGCCTTCACCCTCGAAGTCGCAGACGACGAGCTTTCCGCGACGTGCGGTGGCGGGCCAGTGCACACGGCGAAGCTCGTGACCGCGTCGCCACTCGTCGAGGCCGTAGAACTCGCCGGCGCGCGCGATCTTGCCGGCGCTCTCCCCCTCGCCGAGCACGGCGCTACCTCGCCCGATGCCCGGGATCGGCCGGATCCGCGGGTAGACCAGCACCTCGGCCGCGTCGTCGATCTCCTTGCGTTTGACGAACAGGCCAAAGGGGAAGCGGGTCACGGCGACGGCCGGGGGCAGGCGATGTCGTCCGCGGCGGGGCAGGGTCACGCTGGTGTGTTGCGACTGCTGCTCGTCGGGACCGAGGGCCAAAGTAAAGACGGGGCCCATGCTGCCGTAGCCTTCGAAGCGATCGTCGTCTTCGATCGAGACCGAGTAGAGCACCCCGCGCTCCGATCGATTGTGCGTGTCGACGCGCAAGGCACCCGGGGCGCCGGCGAAAAGCGGTGAGGTCACCACGCGGCGCGCCCCCGTGCGCGTGACCATGCGCTCCGAGAGCATCCCGCTGGCGACGATGACCCCGAGCTGCACGCCGAAGATCACATGCAGCAGGTTCGAGCCCGAGTTGATGGCCGCGAAGCCGACGGCGAGGGTCAAGGAGATGAAGACGAAGCCGGCCTTGGTGATCTCGATCGAACGGCCACGCGCGCTGAGCCAGCGGCGCATCCACGAGAGCTTGCGGCGGCCGGCCGGTGAGGGCGTCGCGCCGTCCTCCGGCCGTGGGTCTCGCCCTTTTCGCGCGCGGGCCATGGCTCCGGATCTCAGGTGGGCAGGGGCACGCGGGCCAAGATGTCGCGCACCAGCTCGTCGGCGACGCGGCCGTGGTCCCCGGCGCTCGACTGGCTGGGCAAGATGCGGTGAGCCAAGGCGGACACGGCCAGCTCTTGCAGGTCCTCGGGCAAGATCGCCTCGCGTCCGCGCATGAAGGCGCGCGCCCGGGCGGCCGCGATCCAGGCCAAGGCGCCGCGCGTACTCACGCCCAGCCGGATGCTGGGCGCCTCGCGGGTCGCTTGGACCACGGCCTGGGCGTAGCGCGCGAGGTCGAGGTGGACGAAGACGGCCTCGGCCGCGCGCTGCATATCGGCCAGGGCCTCGACGCTGGGCAAGACGGCGGGCAAGGGCGCGTCGTCGCGGGTCTTGGGGTCTTGGAGCAGGGCCGTCTCGATCTCGGCGTCGGCGTAGCCCATCGACACGCGCAGCATGAAGCGATCGCGCTGCGACTCGGGCAGCGGATAGGTGCCGTGGTGCTCCTCCGGGTTTTGCGTGGCGAGGACGATGAAAGGCGAGGGCAGGGGATGGGTCTCGCCGTCGAGCGAGACTGTCTGCTCGGCCATCGCCTCGAGCAGCGCGCTTTGGGTGCGCGGCGGGGCGCGGTTGACCTCGTCGGCGAGCACGACGTTGGCGAACAGGGGCCCGCGGCGAAACTCGAAGCGCTCTTGCTTCGCGCGCCACACGTTCACGCCGACCAAGTCACCGGGCAGCAAGTCCGAGGTGAACTGCACCCGCGCGAAACTTCCGCCGATCACCTGGGCCAAGCTGCGGGCCAAGGTCGACTTGCCGACCCCCGGGATGTCCTCGATCAGCAGGTGCCCGCCGGCGATCATGGTGAGCACCGAGAGCTCGATGACCTGGGCCTTGCCGCGGATCCGCCCCGCGACGGCATCGACGATGCGCTCGAGGTGGCTCATGGCCGACGCCGAGGGCGACTCCCGAGGGAGGGGTGCATCCACACGGCGATTGTAGGATGTGTGAGCCCGCTCGCCACTGCACGTCGAGCCAGAGGGAGCGCAAAAAGCGGGATTCGAGCTGCGACGCCCCGCAGCGGCCTTTTGGGGCCCTTTCAGCGCTTGCGGGCGAGCATCATGCCGTCGCGCACCGACAAGAGGACATGCTCGACGCGGCTGTCCTCGCGGACGTGCCGGTTGAAGGCCACGATCGCGCGGTCGCTGTCCTCCTTGGGGTCGAGGACCTTGCCCGACCACAAGGTGTTGTCCGCGACGATGAGCCCGCCGCTGGGCAGCAGGGGCATTACGGCCTCCCAGTAGTCGATGTAGCCGCCCTTGTCGGCGTCGATGAAGACGAAGTCGAAGTGCTCCCCAGCGGCCGCGGCGGCGCGCAGGGTCTCGATGGCGGGGGCCAGGCGCAACGAGATCTTGTGTCCCCAAGGTGCGAGGTCGAAATAGCGCTGGGCCACCGCCGTCGCCACCGGATCGATGTCGCAGGTGATCAGCTGCCCGTCTTCCGGCAGGCCCTGGGCCATGGCCAGGCCCGAGTAGCCCGAGAAGGTCCCGATCTCGAGCACCCGCTTGGCGCCCGAGGCCATGACGAGCATGCGCAAGAAAGCGCCTTCGACTCGACCGACCTGCATCTGCGGCATGGCCAAGTCGGCGTGCGTCTCTTCGCGCAGGCGCTCGAAGATGGGGTCGGGCGCGCTGGTGTGGGCGTGAACGTACTCGTTCAGGCCATCGGCCAAGATGGAGAGCATGTCCGAAGGTACCCCTAGCGGCGGCCCCGGTGGGGGTGCTGGGGACCGGGGATCTGGCCGGGGATCAGGGGCCGGTCGCCCCGGGTTGCAGACGTCGGCCGACTTACTTCGCAGACCCGAGTCGTCGAACGCACGAAGCCGTGACGTGTGGGCTCTTGTGCGACATGCGCACGGGCCATAGACTATCGGCGTTGGGGATGCAGTCGATGTGGACGACGGCCTATGCGATGCCGGCGAGAGCCCGTGACGGGGTCCGCGTCCTTCGCTTGCGCCCAAGCCCCGAAGTCCTGCGTTTGCTCAAGGTTCCGACCGCCTTGCACGAAGGCGGCGGCGCCATCGTGGAGACCCGCGACGCGGTCGAGCTCGGGGATCGGGTCGATATCGAGTTCGAGGCCCCGGGACATTCGACGGTGATCGCCTCGGGCGTCGTCCGCCGTGTGGTCGACGGGGTCGGCACCGCCCCGCGCTCGGTGCACGTCCAGATCGCAAAATCGCACGCCCACCGCGTGCGCCGCATGATCGAGCTGGCGGCAGCGCTGGCCGGCTCGAGCTCGAGCTCCTCGCCCGACGCGGTGCGCACCCTTCGCTTGCGCGCGAACCCGCAGCTGCTCGACGTCCTGTCGACGAGCCGCGCCCCCGACGAGGGCGGCAGCTTGGTGGTCGCCTGGCGCGGGGCCAAAGACAGCGGCCAGCGCACCCAGGTCGAGCTGAGCTTCGGGCCGATGGCCGACGAGATCGTCTTGGCCGCGACCGTGCAAGAGGTCCGTCACGACAACCGACGCTCGGTCCCCACTGCGCGCTTGTCGATCGCGGCCGCGCACCGGCACCGCGTGCGCTACGTGGTCGAGGTGCTCGAGGGCCTGCGCGAGGCCAACGCCCGCGCTCACCGTCGCGTCGATGTGCGCATCCCCGGCACCTGGTGGCTCGGCGCCGCCGCCCAACCCCAGGTCTTCGAAGAGCTCTCGCGCGCGGGCACCTTCGTCCACACCCTGCGGCCCCCCGGCATCGGCAGCGAGATTCCCCTGCAGTTCGAAAGCCCCCATGTCGGCCAGGTGCGCATCCCGGCCGAGGTCATGTGGATCTCCCGAGATCCTCGTCGCTCGGGCTTCGGCGCCAAGTTCCGCGTCCGCAAGCGCAGCGTCGCCGACCGCATCGCGGATCTGATGGAGCACGAAGCCAGCCCGCGTTTGGCCTGGCGCTGAGGGGCGGGCCGCTAGCTGCTCTCGTCCAGGCGCAGCCTTCGTCGTCGCTCGGGCACGGGGAAGCGCATCAAAAAGCGCATGTAGCCTTCGCCTTCTTCGATGTCGAGGCTACCTCCGTGCAGCTCGAGGACGCTGCCGGCGAGCGGGAGGCCGAGGCCCAAGCCGCGGTGGCCGGGGATGCGGACGAAGCCTTCGAGCACGCGGTCGAGCTGCTCCATGGTGGCCGGCGGGTTGGGCGTGGCCACCTCGACGATGATGCTGCGGCCGTTGCGGTGTTTTTCGGCCGAGGTGCGCACGATGAGGTGGCCGCCTTCGGGGACGCGCTCGGCCGCGAAGACCAGGACGTTCTCGATCGCCTGCACCGCGCGATAGGGGTCCGAGAAGGTCGGGGGCAGGCCGGCGTTGGACTGCGTCGAGATTTCGATTCCGCTGCCGAGGCGCACGCGCGCGCGCTTGACCGCACGCGAGAGCAAGGTCGCCGGCGGCGTCGGCTCGGCGTGGATCTCCATGCGGCCGGCGTCGATCTTCGCCGTGTCGAGGATGTCGTCGATCTGCTGCAGCAAGAAGCGGCCGCTGGCTTGGATCACCTCGACCATTTCGGCTTGGGACTTGGTGATCTCGCCGTCGATGCCCGTGAGCAGCAGCTCCGAAAAGCCCAGCACCGAGTTGAGCGGTGAGCGCAGGTCGTGGCTCATGTTGGCCAGGAACTGGCTGCGCAGACGGTCGGCCTCTTGGGCCTTTTCGATCACCACGTACTTGGCCACGTTGGCCTCGGCGATGCGCGCGACCAGGCGGTCGACGGCGCGCACCAGCTCGCGCAGCTCGAGGGTGTGGAAGGAGTCGACCCGCAGTGGATCGGGGACCAGACCCTTGGCCACGCGCCGGACTTGTCGGCCGGCTCGCAGCACGTCTTCGCGGACGCCCAGCGCGATGATCCAGATGCAGACCAGGCCCACGCCGAGCAAGCACAAGGCCGCCACGCCCAGCAGGCGGGGGGCGCGGACCATCGGGGGCTCGACCGGGACCACCACCGTCTCCTCGCCGCGCACGACGGCGAAGGCCTCGGGGCGGCCGTCGACGTCCATGTCGATCGGTCCACTTTGCTTGGGAAGGAAGGGGGGCTCGGGCCCGTAGCTGCGTTTTTGGCTGACCACCGAGACGCCGGGGTTCTTCGCCAAGAAGCGGCCGAGGGACTCGTCGCCCGCCGCCCCCGAACCCGCCGGCAAGGACTCGGCGATGGTGGCCGCCTCGGCCAGGGCACCGGCGCGCAGCTGGGCGCGCTGCCACATGTGGGCCGTGAGCAGGGGAGCGAGCACCGCGCCGAAGCAGGCGATCGACGCGGGGAAGGCCAGCCGTACCCGCAAGTCGCGACGCCAGCGCAAGGCCTGGGTCGGGTCGCGCGGGGCCGACAAGAGCTCGGGGCGCAAGAGGGCGTGGGTGCGGCTGTAGGAGACCGCGACGAAGGGCAGCGAGGTGCTCATCGTGAGCAGCACCCAGCTCAGCGTGTCCTCTTTGGGCAAGGGCACCTGCAAGACGAGCAGCACGCCCGAGATGGCCAGCGCCGGGCCCAAGGTCGCCGCCATCGCCGTCGCGGCTGCGCGCGGCAAGCCGAGCAGGGACTCGAAGGCGCGCTCGATGCTGGGACTGCCGACGCGCATGTCGGGCTCGGTGCTTCGGTTTCGGATCCACAGCACCAAGAACCAAGGCGCGGCCACGATGCCCAGCAGCATCAAGGGCCAAGGGCTCGGGCTGCGGACCAAGGAACCGCCGCGCAACCACCGGGTTCGAGGCATCGAGAAGGTCAGCGCGGTCATGTTCGCCACGAAGCCGAGGGCCAGGGGCGTGGCGACGACGAACCAGGGGATCCGCGAGAATTGATCGGGGGTCAGCAAGGCGATCGACCAGGCGATCGACAGGAGCGAAGCGAAGACCCACATCGCGGCGTGAAAGCCGATGACGCGCGCTTCGACGCCGAGGCGACCGAGCTTGGTCGGTGCACCCGGCCGGATCGGGTGCGAGCCGGTCATCTCGGCGACCTTCTCGAAGGACTTCGATTCGGCCATCAGGACTTGCCTCCTGGGCTCTCCTTGCCGGTGTCCGAGTCGGGGACCGCCATGGAGGGCAGCGGTCCAAAGGTGTCGCCCGAGATCTCGTTCTCGTTCGGGACCGAGGCGGCCGCCCCGATCGCATCGCCGACGTAGCGCCGCATCTGGCCGCTGCGCTTTTGGGCCAAGGCGGCCGCACGCACGCGGGCCTCGGTGACGTCGATCTTCTCGGGCGTCGAGTCGGGACGCAAAGGCAAGGTCAAGGTGAAGGTCGAGCCCACGCCGGCTTCGGAGCTGGCGCGCAGGTCACCCCCGTGGGCGCGGGCGATCGAGCGCGCGATGGCCAGGCCCAAGCCGGTGCCCTTGACGCGGCGTTTGAGCTCACCGACTTGGCGAAACTCGTCGAAGATGGTCTCGAGCTCGTCGGGCGCGATGCCGACGCCCGTGTCGATGACACGCACCGTGAAGACGTTTTCGGCGCGGTCGTGGGTGGCGCGCACGGTGATCGAGCCGACCTCCGTGAACTTGATCGCGTTGCTGACCAGGTTGTTGAGCACCTGGCTCACGCGTCGACGGTCGCAGATGACCAGCGGGAGGTCTTGGGGGCAGTCGGCGAGGAGGGCCTTGTCGTCGACGCGGACCAGCGGGCGGTGGATGTCGACGACTTCGCGGACCAGCGCGCCGATGTCGTGCTCGCCGAAGCTCAAGCTCAGCTCGCCGGACTCGATCATCGAGATGTCGAGGATGTCGTTGATCAGCGCGAGCAGCTGACGGGCGCCGGCGCGGATGAGGCGGACGTCCTCGCGCTGGGCCTCGGTCATCGGCTCGGGGGTGCCCTCGAGCAGCAGCTGGGCGTAGCCCTCGATGGAGTTCAAGGGCGTGCGCAGCTCGTGGCTGACCGCGGCCAAGAAGTTCGCCTTGGCCGTGTCGGCGTCGCGGGTGCGATCGAGGGCGTCTTGATAGCGGCGCACCTCCGAGGCGAGGCGGCGACGCAGGGCCTCGAGCTCTTGAAAGAGGCGGCCCAGGTCGTCGAAGGAGGTGACGGCCACGGGCCAGTCCATCGCCTGGGTGGAGTCGTAGCCGAGGGCATCGAGGCGCCGCGCGATCGAGCGAACGTCGCGTCCGGGGCTGCGGCCGACACTGGCGCCGGCGAAGCCCGCGATCAGCAAGGCCGCGGCGAAGCTCGTCAGCACGATGGACAAGCTGGGGTCGCCGAGGTCGAGCTCGGCGATGCCGCCGGGGCCACGCATCAAGACGATGCCCACCGACAAGACCACCGAGATGCCGACCAAGCCGGCGAGCAGCGCCCCCAAGTTGGCGGCCAAGCTGCGCCCGGGAATGTCGCGGTAGGGCGCGCCGCCGCCTTTGCCCCGCAAAGCGCGGGTCCACAAGCGAGGGTGCACGCGGCGGTTGAGCTGGCCGATGACCACCCCCGACAAGCCGATGGAGATCACGGCCGCGGTCAGGATGTCGCTGGGCCAGCCGCTCGGGGTGGGGGGCGCGAGCCAGGTGGCGGCGGCCGGCGCGAAGAGCCAGGAGGTGGTCGCGCGGGCCCAGCCCAGACGATAGGCCGTGCGGTTGGGGCCGAGGCGAGCGACCCGCCGACCAAAGGTCACGACGACGACGCCGGTGAGCACGACGCTGGCGACGATGAGGCGGACCACGGCGGCATCGAGGGCTTCGCTGCCGGCCATCACCGCAAAAAAGAGCAAGGCCAGCAGGCCCTGGACCAGGGAGCTGACCGAGCTCCACAGCGGGATCCATGCGGCCGAGGCCCGCGTGCTCGGCGTGAGCGACGGCTTGACCGCAGTGGGGACGCCCGGCTCCGCCATTCGCGGCGAGTTTACCGAAGACCGGCCCTCTGCCCGCAGCGAGGGCGACGGAAAAGTGGCACGAAAAAGCCCCGCATCGTGGGGATGCGGGGCTTTTGTTCACCCCCGAGGGGGTCACGCGCGCGTGGGCGCTTACTTGCGGGCCTTGACGGCGGCGACCAACGCGGGAAGCGCGTCTTCCCACTTGGCCACGAGACCGTAGTCGGCGACCTGGAAGATGGGGGCTTCTTCGTCCTTGTTGATGGCCACGATCGTCTTGCTGCCCTTCATGCCGGCCAAGTGCTGGATGGCACCCGAGATGGCGACGGCGATGTAGAGGTTCGGCGCGACGATCTTGCCGGTCTGACCGACCTGCAAGTCGGCGGGCACCATGCCGGCGTCGG
>JAUIJR010000669.1 GCA_030431075.1 Polyangia bacterium
GCTTCGACTCGACCCCAAGGCTCAACCATGAAGACAAAGCGCCGACTTCGATCCTCCCTCATCGTCTCGACCCTCGCGGCGAGCCTCGGCTTGGCGTCGGGGGTGGCCCGGGCCTCGGGGCCCAAGACTCAGCCAGACCCCAAGTCGGACGGGCCCGGGGAGGCGGCCCCGATGCGCTTCGCCTTGGTCGTCGGCAGCAACGCGACCTTGGACGACAGCCAACGGCCGCTGCGCTTCGCCGACGATGACGCCGCGCGCATGGCCGAGCTCTTGCGCGAAGCCGGGGCGACGGTCGAGCTGCTGACGACCTTCGACACCGAGAGCCAGGCGCGCTTCGGGGCCGAGGTGCGTCGGGCCAAGCGTCCGCGCAAAAAAGAGCTCGAAGCGGCGATGAAGCGCATCGCGGGGGAGATCGCCAAGGCCCAAAAGGCCGGCCGTCGCACCGAGTTCACCTTTTACTACTCCGGGCACGGCGACGTCGGCGGGGACGGACGCAGCTACCTGACCTTGGAAGACGGGCCCTTGACCCGCCACGATCTCTTCGAGGGGGTGCTCGGCCGCTCCGAGGCCGATCTCAACCATCTGTTGCTGGACGCCTGCCAAAGCGAAGAGTTCGTCTTGGCCCGCGGCGAGTGGAAAGACGATCGCGTCAAAGGCGAGCAAAGCGAGTCGGTCCGCGACTACCTGCAAAGTCGCAAGCTCTCGCACTTCCCCAACACCGGTGTGCTCTTGGCGAGCTCGGTCGATCAGCAGACCCACGAGTGGGAGCGTTACCGCGGCGGCATCTTTACGCACGAGCTGCTCAGTGGCCTACGCGGCGCCGCCGACATCAACGGCGATGGCGCCATCGAGTACTCCGAGCTCGGCGCCTTTGTCTCCTCGGCCAACCGGGGCGTCGAAGATCCCCGGGCGCGTCTCGAGGTGACGGTGCTCCCCCCGGCCGCCGATCAACGCGCTCCGGTCTTGGCCTACGAGGATCCGACGGCCGGTCGCGTGCTCTTCTTCGCCGGGCGCGTGCCCTCGCGCTACGAGGTCGAAGACGCTCGCGGGGTTCGACTGGCGGATCTACGACGCTCGCCCGGGCGGCCCGCCTACTTGCGCGTGCCCGACGGAGAGCTCTTCGTCTACCGAGGCGAGGGCGCACACAACGAAGCGCGGATCGACGCGGCCGAGAAGGGCCGCGTCGAAGTCGAGGCCCTCGAGTTCAAGAGCCGCGCGCGAGCCTCGCGCGGCGCCCTCGACGAGGCCTTTCGTGAGGGCCTTTTCGAGGTGCCCTACGGCCTGGGCTACTACGCGGGCTTCACCGAGTCGGCGAAGCTCTTGGCCGTTCAAGATCCCGAGTGGCGTGTCCGCGTCTGGGGCCGCGACGAAAATGGCGAGCTGGTCGAGGTGGCGCGCGTCGAAGGCGAAGCCAAAGACGGGGAGGCGGCGCCCGTCGAAGGGCCCGAGCCCGAGGACACGCGCGAGACGGTGATCGTCATCGAAGAAGAGACGGTCGTGCACCGGGTCTGGGGCTCGATGTCCGTGGGCCTCGAGCTCACGCCCTACAACCCCAACGGAGAGATCTTGGGTAACCCGCGTCGCGTCATCGCCAACGAGTTCCACGGCTTCGGTGACAGCGGTGCCGGTCGTCCCTTTCGCGGGGTCGATCTTCGTTGGTGGGGCTTCGATGCCAAGAGCGCCAAGGACCGCCCCCGCGCCGACGGCTACTTTCGCACCGGCTACACCCAAGGTGGCGCGAGCTTCATCCCCAGCAGCACCGACGCGCGCTTCGAGCCCACGGCGGCGACGCGCCTCGACTACTTCACGGTGCCGCTCTTCTTCGCCGGCAACATCTACGCCTTCCGACGCTTTCCGCTGCGTCCCTTCGCGGGCGCGGGCGCCGGCTTCGACATCTTGAGCGTGGACTACCGCCGCGCCGACGGCAGCCAGCGCAAGGACGTGAGCGCCCGGATCGGCTTCGAGCTGCACGCGGGCTTGGACCTGCGCATCAACAACTGGTTCAGCTTGGTCGGCGAGGTGCGTCAGCTGTGGAGCGCGCGTCGCAAGATCGCCGGCTTGCCCGACTACTCGAACGAAGGTCTGACCTTTGTCACCTCGCTGCGGGTCGGCTTCCCCTTGGCCGAACGCAAGGTGACCGAAAAGCATCGCGTGCGCGTCGAGGCCCCGGCGGCTCCGCCGGCACCCAAAGCCCCGCCGGCCCCCGAGGCTCCCCCCAAGGCGCAGCCCGATGTCATGGTCACCCC
>JAUIJR010000133.1 GCA_030431075.1 Polyangia bacterium
AGGTTGGCGGCGACTTTGCGAGGGCGAGGCGTCGGAGCACCTCCATTTGTGCAGTGCGACGCGGGCTCGCGCTTTTGGCTCTCGACCTGAGTGCACCAACCCGCGTACCATTCGCGCGTGCGGATCGTAGCGGCCACCCGGAACGCTCAAAAGCGAGAGGAGTTCGCCACCCTCCTCGGCGAGGTCGAAGTGGAGGTGGTTCGCATCGACGAGTTCCCCGAAGCCGGGCAGACGGCGACCACCTTTTTGGGCAACGCGGCCCAAAAGGCGGCGGCGGCGGCGAAACACAGCGGCCAGCTCTGTCTGGCCGACGACACCGGTTTGGTCATCGCCGACCTCCCGGGCGGCGGCCCCGGCATCCGGGCCAGCGTTGTCGCGGCCAAGCACGGCGGCTGGTTCGAGGCGATGGAGGCCATCGTGCGCGACGCCGGACTGCTCGAGGACCGGCGCGCCCTGGTCAAGGCCCACTACGTCTGCGCGATGGCCGTCTCCGACCCCGATGGCTCGACCTGGTCGCGCCAGGCTACGGTCGACGGCCGACTACGCTGGCCGCCCAAAGGCGAGGGTCCGGGCTTCGTGCCGATCTTCGCGCCCTACGACCCGCTCGTGGTCAAAGGGGTGTTGGCCCATCGTCGCTTGGCCTTCGAGAAGCTCTGGCCCGTGGTCAAAGCCGCGCGGAGCTAGCGCGCGATTCCGAGGCAGGGGCGGTCCCGCGCCAAGCTGGTGCCTTGGCCGGCGCCGCCTATACTCCGCGCGTGAGCGAGGCCCCCGAGCTCCTGTCGGCGCAGCGTGACGCCATCGAGGAGCTCTGGCGCCGCGCGTTGCGCCACCAGTCGCGCGCGCGCAAGGCCATCGCCGCCGCGGGTGTCTCGGGTTTGGCCTTCGAGCAGGCGAGGCGCGCCATGCTCAAGCACGCGCGGGTGACCTTGAACTTTCACCCGCAACGACGCCTGCCCGAGGGTCGCAGCGTGGCCGAGGCCCTCGCCGAAGACGGGGTCTATCGCGCGCAGTTCGAAAGCGGCATCTCCAATGGGAGCTTCAGCCCCGACGGGGCACGGCGGCGCTGGGAGTCCGAGCTCTTCGACGGTGTCTACGACGAGTCCGAGGCAGGCGCGCGGCCCAAGTACGGCGGGTGGAATCTCTTGGGTCATGCCGACGGCGCGGCGCCTCGTTTTGGGGCGGCGCACCTGCGCTTGCGCCCCGAGCAGCTCGAGCGTTGCACCTTCACCTGGGGCGACAGCCACGTCGGGGCCGTACGCGTGGGAACGAGCGAGGCCTGCGACGATCTCTTGGCCGCGATGATCGACGACTGGCAAAAGCGCGGGGAGACCTTGGGGGTGGCCTTCGACGATCTGGACGCGCTGTTCGGGCGCCTCACGGCCGGTCACAGTCCTGCGTTGGGGCGTTGTCTCGATCACTACGTCGAGGCGCAGGTGCACGGCGAGCTGCGCCTCGACCGGGACGTCGAGGTCTTGGTGCTCGACGCGAGCTTGCTGGCGCGACCCGAAGGCGAGGCGCTGCGCCAGGCCGCCCGTACGCACGGTTTCGCCTTCGAGACGCACCCCGGCTATCGGCTGCGTCCCGAGGCGCTGCCCCAGGATTTTCGTGGGCCGCGAGTTTGCGGGCTGGCCCACGCCTTGGCCGCCGGTCGGGCTTGGGTCGATGCGGCCACCTTGGCCGAGGCGGAGGACGACGCCCACGCGGCGCCCGAGCGCTGGAGCTCTTGGGGCGAGGCGCCCGCACGCACCCAGCTGTTCAAGCAGCTGTGGCACGGGATCGTCGCGTGGGGCGAGGCGGGCGAAGTCGGCGAGGCCGGCTAGTCGAGGCCCGCCCAGCGCTCTTCGGGGCGGCCCGACCAGCTCTCCGGATCGAAGGGGCCTGCGGCCGCTTCGACGTCGACGGGGATGCCGGTGAGGTGGGCCATGCCGGAGCTGCGCTCGAGGGCCTCGGGTCCGTCGGCGGCGAGCAGGTTGACGTTGACGCCGCGCGTGCGACTGGCCACGCCGAGCCCCTTGGCGTGTTGGTGGCCCCAGCCGTGTGGCAAGGCGACGACGCCGGGCATCAGATCGTCGAGGCGACGCACGGGGACCCGCACCGTGGCGGTGTCACTGCTCACGTCTACGAGCGCGCCGTCTTCGAGGCCGAGGCGCGCGAGGTCCTCGGCGTGCGCGTACAGGTAGTTGGTGTCTCGACCTTCGCCCGGCTCGCCGACGAAGCGGCGCGCGTTGTGGGTCCATGAGTTGTGCGTGTTGACGTCACGCTTGGTGATGAGTCGAAAGGCGCGTCTCGAGGGCCCGAGCTCGCTGCGATGCAAGGCCTCGAGCTCGGCGAGCGCCGACATCAGCTTGGCCGGCGCGAGGTCGACCTTGCCGTCGGGCGTGTGGACGCGGCGGCCCAAAAAGTCGCCACCCTCGCCCGCGTCGCGCGGGCGGCCGTGCGTGTCGCGCAAGAGGGCGTCGAAGGAGCCCTCGCCGGCCAGGCGCAAAAGCAGGCTCAAGAGTCGCTCTTGGGGGAGCGCCGGCAGTTGCCCGGCATCTTGTTTGCGCCCGGCGCGTCGCATCATCCACCCGAGCAGTCCCTGCGCGATGCGGCTCCCGAACAAAGGGAGCCCGGCCGCGCGGCAAAGCTCGAGATAGATGGTGGCCTCGTCCCGCGCCTCGCCCGGCGGGGCGACCACGGCGCGCGTCGCTTGCAGGTAGGGACGCGACTGCAAGCCGAGCATGAACGGAAAGATGAAGGGCAGGTCGGCGCGCTCGAGTGGCGAGGTGCACGGCAACATGTAGTGCGCGAGCGCCCCGGTCTCGTTGGGGAAGATGTCGAGGGTGACGAGCAGCTCGAGCTCGCCAAAGGCCTCGCGTAGGCGACCGGCGTTGGCCATCGTGATCAACGGGTTGCCGCCGGTCACGAACAAGGCGCGCAGCTTGCCCTTGCCCGGGGTGAGGATCTCGTCGGCGAGCAGGCCGCCGGGGAAGGCGTCGTTGACCGAGCCGAAGTCGCCGACCCGCGAGCGATCTTCGCGCATCAAGATGCCGCGTTTGGCTGCGAACTTGGGGAAGTCGATCACGCCTTCGCCCACGAGGGTGCCGCCGGCGCGGTCGAGGTTGCCGGACACGGCGTTGATGACCTCTTGCAGCCAGTAGCAGACCGAGCCGTTGCGTCCCATGTTGACGCCCGTCGAGCAGTACAAAGCCGCTCCGCCACGGCGGGTGGCCTCGATGTAGTCGGCGACGAGTGCGTGCATGGCCTCGGCCGAGATTCCGGTCACGGGCGCGCAGCGCTCGGGCGTCCACGGGGCCACGGCGGCCGCGACGGCATCGAAGCCGCGCATGTGTTCGTCGATCCGTGCCCGCGCGACCGCCTTCGAAGCCAGCAAGGCTTGGGCAAAGGCCAGGTAGAAAAAGACGTCGGTGTCGGGCCGGATGAAGAGGTGCTGGTCGGCGAGCTTGGCCGTCTCGGTGCGGCGCGGATCCACCACGACCAGCTGGGCCGCGCGCGCGCGCATGCCCTTGAGGCGCTGTGTCGGGTTGGAGACCTGCAAGAAACTCCACTTCGAGACCACCGGATTTGCCCCGACCACGATGAGCATCTGGGTGTGCTCGAGGTCGGGGTAGGGCAGCGTGAAGGGAAAGCCGTAGACGAGGCGGGAGACGGCGAATTTGTTGGCGCAGTCTTGGGTCGCGCTCGAGTACATGGAGCGCGACCCGATCGCGTCCATGAAGCCCTGGGCGAAGATCGGGTGCAACAAAGAGAAGCCGGCCGCGGTGCCGACGTACATGCCGATCGCGTCGGGGCCGTGGGTGTCGCGGATCTTGCGGACCTTGCTCCCGATCTCCTCGAGGGCGCGGGACCAGCTCACCGGCGCGTGCTTCCCGTCGCTCGCGCGCCGCAAGGGGCGCTTCAGGCGATCCGGCGAGTCGTAGAGCTCGTGTTGGTGCAGGCCCTTGTTGCAGGCGAAGCCCTGGGTGCCCACGTGGTCTCGGTCCGGACGGATCTGGACGATGCGCTCGCCTTCGACTTCGACGCGCAGACCACAGGAGGCCTCGCAGATCCGACAAAAGGTGTTGTGGGTCTCCGTCACGCCGCGCCCAGTCTACCGCCGACGCTCGCGGGGGCGCGCGCGCAGGCTCCGGGGTCGGGGCGGGGGCGTGCGCTGGGCCACCCGCGCTTCGAACGCCGCCGCCCTGCGCAGTGTGCTGGAGTGCAGTGGTGGAGCGAAGGCGCGCAGGTCGGTAGGCTGCCGCCGTGCAAGCACGCGCGCGAGGCCCCCGATCGATGCGAACTCTTCTACTCGCGGGCGTGACCGCCTGGGCGGCGACGGCCTGTCGACCGAGCGCCACGACCGAGTGCCCGACGGAGGCGACTCCGGTGTCCTCGGATCTCGCGGCAACCGATGCGAGCGCGAGCTCGCCGAAGGCCGAGCCCTTCGATCCCCTCGCCGAGGCCGACGCCCAAGCCGCCCGTGCCCGTGAGCTCTTCGACGTGCCGGGCCTCGCCGTCGCCGTCGTGGTCGGAGACGAGGTGGTGCTGGCCAAGGGCTATGGCCTTCGCACCTTGGGTCAGCCGGAGCCGGTCGGGCCAAAGACCAGCTTCGCCATCGCCTCGAACACGAAGGCCTTTACGGCGACGGCCCTTGGCATGCTGGTGGCCGAGGGCAAGCTCGACTGGGACGACCGCGTCGTCGATCACGTGCCGGACTTGCAGCTTTGGGATCGCTGGGTCACCAGCGAACTGCGGATCCGCGATCTGCTCTCGCACCGCGTGGGCTTGGCGACCTGGGCGGGGGACATGATGTGGATCAGCTCGAGCTTCGATCGCGACACCGTGTTGAAGCGGCTGCGCCACCTGCCGACGGCCTACGGTTTTCGCAGCCACTACGGCTACTGCAACTTGATGTTCATGGTGGCCGGCGTGGTGATCGAGAAGGCGTCGGGGCAGCGCTGGGACGACTACGTGCGCGCGAAGATCCTCGACCCCCTCGAGATGAAGCAAGTGGCGACGCGGGTCGGCCAGCTCGAAGGGCGCGAAGACGTGGCCACCCCCCACATCCAAGTCGGCGGGGAGTGGAAGACGACCGAGTACCTGGACCTCGCGGCCATCGGACCCGCGGCCTCCTTCCACGCCAACGTCGAGGACATGGCGAAGTGGGTGCGTATGCAACTGGCCGATGGGCGCGTGGGAGAGCGCGAGCTCGTTCCGGCCGGCGTGATTCGTGAGACCCGACAGCCGCACATGTGGCTCACCCTCGGGGCCTCGGACTTCTATGAGCCGCGCCGCCACCTGGCCGGCTACGGCCTCGGCTGGTACGTCGCCGACTACCGCGGGCAGAGCATGGTGTGGCACGGCGGCGGCATGCCAGGCATGACCTCGCGCGTGCTGCTCTTCCCCGACAGCGACATCGGCGTGGTCGTGCTGACCAGCTCGGAAAGTGGCGTGTCGGGGGCCTTGGCCTTGCAGATCGCGGAGCTCTTCTTGGCCCCCGAAGGTCCGCGCACCGACTACCTCGCGCGCATGCACGAGCTGAGCGCCGGCGTCGAGGAGGCGCCCGCGCCCAAGCTCGAAGGCGAGGCCCCCGACCTTTTGCGGGGCAGCTGGCAAAACCCCATGTTGGGCCGCGCGCGCATCGTCGAGGCCGAGGACCACTGGTGGTTCGAGGCCTACGAGCACGGCGGCCTGCGCTGCCGCCTCTACGCGGGAGCCGATCCTCGACAGCCCGCCTCGGTCCCCTGTGCCTGGGAAGACCCCAACATGGGCGTGAGCGACATGCAGCTCGAATGGAAGGGCGGCAAGCTGCGCTCGCTTCGCTTCAAGGTGCGGCCCGACTTTTACGACCCGCTCGAGTACCGCTTCGAGCGCTGACCGGACTTTGCTTCTACACTTCGGGCGTGGAGGAGCTCCCCCGCCTGCTCGCCGAGGCCTTCATCTTGGGGGTCCACCTGCTGGGCGGCGGCGTTTGGATCGGCGCGATGGTCTTCTCGATCTTCGTGTTGCACCCCCGGGCCGAGGCCTGGTTCACACGCGACGCCGACTTCGAGAGCTTCACCGTCGTGCACGGGGCGCGCTGGAAGGTCTTCTCTGGCATCGTGGCCATCTTGGTCTCGGGTTTGGCCTTGCTCGCCTGGCCGGGTCATGCCGACTTCGACTCGCCCCTTTGGGTCGCCTTGTTGGCGGCCAAGCTGCTTTGCTTCGCGATCAGTGCCGGTGCCTTCGTCTACGTCTCGTGGGTCTTGTGGCCGCGGCGGACTTTTGCCGCGGCGGACGAACTCCCCGCGCTCAAGGCTCGCTTCATGCGCGTCGGCGTGCTGATGGTCTTGGCCAACGCCGCCAACATGGGGCTGGGGATCGCCGCCCACGTCTGGACGGCCCGCTAGCGTGCGAAGAGCTGCGCCCACTCGTGGTCGGCGGCCTCGGCCGCGCGCGGGGACTTCTGGCCCGGCTGGCGCAGCGCGACGCGCAGGCGGCGAGACTCGGGCTCGACCAAGATCGTGTGCACGACCTCGGGCAGCGCGAGCTCTTCGCCGAGTCGCCACAAACTCGAGCGATCGAAGCCGGCGTCCAAGCGGGCCGCTTCGCGCTCGATGTGACGCCAGCGTCGGCCCGGGCGGGGCAGCTGGTCGACACGTAGGTGGTTGGTCGCCGCCAAGCCCTGAGCGCCCAGCGCGCTCTTGGACTCGGGATCTCGGCGGCGCACGCCCTTTGCTTCGATCTCGAGCACGCGCGCCGGGTCGCGGCCCGTCGCGCGGGGCTCGAGCAGGTGCAAGATCCAGCTGCCCGCGTGTTGGCGAGCGCGCAGCTCGGCCTCGACCTCGTCGGCCGAGACATGGCCGTCGTGGTTGGCGTCGCCCGACTCGAGGGCATCACGGATGGCCAAGTTGGCGGGGGCAAAGCCCGCCATCGCTTGCGCCCGCGTCGCCGCCCCCTCTCCGTAGCCCATGTTGAACAAGGCGACGACGCCGTCTTCGTTCATGCACGACAAGCAGCCGAGGTAGCCGGCGAAGGCGACCGAGACCAGCTTGCGCGCGCCGGGCTCGCTGGGCGCGTAGGCGATGAGCAGCTGGCTCTCGAGCAGCTGTGGGTCGTCGCTCCAGTCGAGGTTGCGCACGATGACGGGAGCGCCGGCCAGATCCGCGTCGCCCTGGGTGCGCTCGCCCCACGCGGAGACCGAGGAGCAGCCGACGGCGAGCACGTCGGTCAGTGCGTTGACGAAGAGGATGTCGCGGGCGAGTAGATCGCGCGCGAGGCTCTCGGATCTCGCGCCGCCGGCCGCGTGCATGCCGGCCACGAGGGCCTCGGCTTCTTCACGGCGGGCGTCCGAGATCTGCGCGGCGGCCGAGAAGGCGAGACTGCCCGCATCGAAGGCGGCCGGGCCTAGGACCTCGAGCGCGTAGCCGTCGAGCACCGAGAGGATTTCGGCGCGCAAGAGATGCCCGTGGGCGAAGCCCATCTCGCGCGGCGTACCCCACAGGTGCAAGATCCGCTGTCCATCGCGTACTTCGAGCCGTCCATGCAGCTCGTCGCCTTCGAGCTCGCCGTCCTCGATCGCGCCGCTCGGGCCCGGCACGGTGCTGGTCTTGCCGGCGTTGAGCTGTGGCTCTGCGCTGGGGCCGCGACAGCCGAGCAGCGAAAAGCCGAGGCTCGCCGCGCAGACGCGCCAGCGGTAGAGGGTCGAGGCCTTTGCATCCAGCATCGCGGCCCCTCAACGCTCGCGCGCCTCGGTCGATTTCGCAAGCGGGGAATCGCAGCGGCCGCGGGCGCGTCGAGCGGAGGTGTCCGCAGCACGCTTCGAATCTGATAAAGGGCCCTCGATGCTCGAGATGCGGTGGAGTCACCGAAGGCGAAACTCCTTGGTCGGCGCGGGTGCGCTGGTCCTGACCATGACCTTGTCCCTGACCATGACGATCGCATGTGGTCCGCGAAGTGGGAGCGCCACGACGACGGATGCACCCGAAGGTGCCGCGGCCGGTACGGGAGCGGCGCTCCCAGCGAGCGGCGACGCAAGCGGGGCCGACGAGGCGGCGACGGATCCGGTGGAGGCACCGGCCGCAAGCGGAGCCGAGGCGGCCGCGAACGAGGCCTCGGCAGGGGCCGGAGAAGTCTCGGCCGAAGACGCCGCCGCGGCGCGGGCGGCCGAACGCCGACCACAGGGTCCCGGACGCGGCCTGGCCTTCGTCGTCTTGCACGATCACGAGCTCTTGGGATCCGAAGGGCGCGCCCTCGACAAGGCGCGGGCGGCCTTGCGCAAGCAGGGCTTCGAGCTGCGCGAAGACTTCGCCTTGGACGAGAGCGGGGAGGCGGCGCTGCTGAACTACCTGGCCGAAAAAGACCCGGTGCTGCGCGCCGATACGGACTTCGCCAGCTTCTTCGGCGATTACGCGGCACTCATCGTCGTTCATGTGCGCGAGCCGGTGCGTCGCGTCGCGCGAGGCGAAGACGCGATCGCCGTGTTGGTGCGCGGCGATCAGCCCGAGCGCGTCTGGATGCAGGTCGAGGACACCGGCATCGGCGTGTTGGGCAAGGGGCTCGAGGGGCTGGCCGCCTTGGTCGCCGATGTGGAAGGCGTGAAGGGATGAAGACGACGAAGCGGATACGATGGGTACGCGGCGGGCTCGGCCTCGCCTTGCTCTTGGGTGTAGGAACGGCGATGCCGAGCGCGGAGGCCGAGGCCGGCTGGCGAGAGCTGGGCTTGGTGGTCGTCTCGATGCACGAAGGCGACGATGCCGAGGCTCGAAAGTGCTACACGGCCTTGCGCAAGGAGCTGGTCGGACGCAACGAAGGGGAGATCGTCCACTCGCGACTCGCGCGTGATGCGATCGCCCGCAAGCTCGATGACGCGACGATGACGAGCTGGACCAAGGCAGCCAAGAGCGCCTTTGCGCCTCTGCATGACTGGGAGCCGAGTGTTTGGCGCGGCGCCGACGGCAAGACCGTGGGGAGCGGGTACACCGTGGACGCATGGATCTTGATCGACTGCGCACCCAGCGAGCAGCGCTTGGACGTGGTGAGTGTGGCGCCCGTCACGGGTTCGGTGATGCGCTTGCACATCCAGGGGCAAGCGGTGGACGCGGACTTGCGCGAGCTGGTCACGACCTTCGCGCACCAACACGCGTGGGCCGATTGGGAGCCCTGATGGCGCCCTTCGCTTCGTGACCGTCATGTGACGAACGCGTAACGCGCTCAGGTCGTCGCGCCGACGACACTGCCGCGCGGTGAACTTCGTCCTGCTCACCTTCTTGTTCGGGCCGCCCGCGGCCGACCCGATCCCCCCCGTCGAGCTCGAGCCGGTGGAGGCACCGGCCTCGGTGGAGGCGAGCGCCCCTGCCGACGACTCGGACGCCGCGCCGGTGGAAGCATCGTCGAGCGGCGAGAGCGTCGCCGCGCCGGTTGCGAAGGTGTCTGAGACCCGCACCGAGACATCCGGCGAGTCCGAGTCGGACCCCCGTTGGGCGGATCTCGATGCCCCCAGCGAAGGGGAGCAGCCCGCCCACACCCCCAAGGCGATGCGCGGGCTCCGACTCGGCAAGGACTCGCTGGTCCTCGGCGGCTACATCCAGCCGGGCTTCGTCTACGTCGTCGACACCGACTTCAACCAAGACGACCAAGATGGCTTCGACTTCGCCAACGCGCGCCTCACCGGGCGCGGGCGGGTCCCGATCTATCGAGACGAGCTCTACTTGGGCTTCAATTTCAACTTCGACGTCAACCGGGGGAACTTCGGCGTGCGTGACGTCTACGGCACCTTGGCGTGGCGCAAGGACCTCATCGCGCTCGATGTCGGGCAGCTCAAGACGCCCTTCTCGCTCGCCTTGTTGCAGTCGGAGTCGAAGCTGCAGTTCGCCTACTCGCCCGGGATCCGGCGCATCGCCTTTGGCCGCGACCAGGGGATCCGTTTGCGCAGCGAGGGGACGGTGGGCCGCGTGTACTTGGCCGGCGCGGCCATGCTGGCCAACGGCGAAGGCGGCTTTCGCCAACGTCGCAACCTCGACGGCAAGTTCTTGTACACGGCGCGCTTCGAGATCGGGCCGCTGGGTGAGGTCCCCCTCTCCGAGCCGGACCTCGACGACTCGAAGTTCGCCTTCGTCATCGCCGCGAACGTCGGGCACGCCCCCGCGCTCGGCAAGGGCTTGGGCATCGCCGACGTCGGCGCCAAAGAGACGCGTGTCGGCGGCGACATCCGGATGCGATTTCGCGGCGCTTCGCTGCGCGCGGAGTACTTGCACGGGTTTCGCGGTGAGAACGGCGACCCCATGGGCGAAGGTGCGGCTTTTCAACGCTACGCCGTGAACGCCCAAGCGGGCTATGTCCTGCCGATCCCCATCGAGATCCCGCGTTTCGAGCTGGTCTTTCGCTACCAGCTGCTGGACGTGAACACGCGCCTCGACGGCTTCACCGATCCGGATCTGGTCGACCCGGTCGTCGACAACGCGCGCACCCAACTCATCGAACCCGGCCTGGTCGTGTACCTCGCCGGCCACGCGGCCAAGCTGATGGTCAGCTACCAGCTGCGCGACCTTCTCGAGGGGGGCCCAGACGGGGGCCGCGCCTTGGACAACAACGGCAACCCGCTCATCGGCGACACCGTCTTCGCCTTCTTCCAATTTGCCTGGCTGTAGTCGAGGCCGGGCCCGAAAGGACCTACGACATGAACCTGCAACGAAGCACCACCATCTGTTTGTTCCTCTCCTCTTTGGCCCTCTCCTCTTTGGCCCTCGCGGGATGTCGCGGCGGTGAAGGCGGTGGCGTCGCCACCATGAGCGAAGACGGCGAAGCCAGCGGCGAGTCCGGTGAGGAGAGCGGCGAGGAGTCCGGCGAAGAGGGCGGCACCGGGGATTTCGATCCGGAGCTGCTCGACTGCCCCGACCCCGGCAGCTTGCCCTTCACCTTGCAAAGCAGCGGCTTTGCCACGAGCGAGGCCGAGATGATCGCGGGCGACAACCCCCGCTACAAAGACCAGGCCAGCGACCTGCTGGGCAATCCCGATGGCCCCTACGGCTACACGACCATGCCCCTGACCACGAGCACCGGCGAGGGCCAGCTCGTGATGGAGGGTAAGCGCGCGCGCAGTGGGCAAGACGAGGGGCTCGGCGAGAACGGACTCGCCGGCGAGTGGGTCAGCTTGTGGACCTTCGACGGCGAAGGCTGGGTCGAGGTCGACCGCGCGATGACCGACGCGACCGGTGCCTACCGCTTCGACGGGGTCGAGCCCTCGCCCAACCGCTTGCAACCGCACTACGCGATCCTCGAGGCCGATGGCTCGTGCGCCGAGCACTACTCGTGGCTCCTCACCCCGGGGAAGCAGGCGATCGTCACGGACATCGACGGAACGATGACCCTGAGCGACGACGAGCTCTTCTCGCAGATCAGCGATGGCAGCTACGACCCGCTCGAGAACGGCTCGGCCGCGTTGCTCGCCAACACCTGGTTCGACAAGGGCTACTCCGTCGTCTACCTCACGGCCCGGCCGCACGTGTTCCGCTCCGAGACGCGGGCGTGGCTCAGCGGGCATGGCTTCCCCCCCGGACCGGTGATCACCGCGAACTCCTTGGTGTTCAACGACTCGGCCCGCGAGTACAAGCGGACCTGGGTGAACCGGGTGAAGAGCGACTTTGGCTGGGACGTCGTCGCCGCCTACGGCAACGCGGGCTCGGACATCGACGCCTACGAAGACGCCGGTGTCCCCAAGGAGGTCACCTTCATCATCGGCGAGAACGCGGGCGCTTCGGGGACACAAGCCATCTTGGACAACGACTTCACGAGCCACATCGCGGAGTACGTCCAACAACAGCCCGACGCACAGTGAGCCCTCGCCTTCGCGAAGGTGTGACATCGGGCGTCACCCCTTCGCGCAGCCCCCGTGCTAAGGGTGCCCAGTGCGCGTAGTTCTTCCGACCGTCTGGGCTGTAGCCATGCTCTCGAGCGCCTGCGGAGGCGGTGGTCAGGGCAGTGGCGATGCCGCCTCGGATTCCGCCTCGGAGGTAGAGGCGGAGGCGGAGGCCGCGGGTAGCGAGGCTTCGGCCAGCAGCGACGCCACGAGCAGCAGCAGTAGTGCGAGCGAAGAGTCGGGGGAGGCGACCGGCGACG
>JAUIJR010000670.1 GCA_030431075.1 Polyangia bacterium
GATGGCCTTGCCCTCGACCTCCCCGTAGAGCGCACGCGCGGTGCAAGGCGGAAAGTTGGCCGGGCCTCCACCGTCGACCTGCAAGCCCGCTTGCTTCCAGCCGTCTTCGACCTCGGTGAGCAGGCGCATGCGCAGCGCCTCGTCCTCGGGCTCGCCGGCGAGCTCGGACCACATGACCAAGAGCTCGTCGTCGTCCTCTTTGATCTGCGCCGTGCGCGAGAGCATGGGCACCCCATTGCGATCGACCGACTCCTCCGAGAGGTTGGGCGAGGCCGGCAAGTGGATCCGAAAGGACGCCTCCTCGTCCTCGAACCATCCGCCTGCACCCGGCGGAAGCTCCCCGATCGGAGGCGGCGCCGCATCGAGGTCCACCCCACCTTTCTTCTTACAGCCCCCCAAAGCGAGCAACGCGAGCGCGAACACGGCGTGACGCATCGAGCGGAGTGTAGCGCGACGAAGGCAAAGCGGTGCCCGGGGCGGGACTTGAGACGAAGTCCTGAGTCCGCCCCGCGGCGCGAAGCGCCGGGTCGCGCAGCGAGCGAGGGGCCGCCGAAAGCGGTGCCCGGGGCGGGACTTGAGACGAAGTCCTGAGTCCGCCCCGCGGCGCGAAGCGCCGGGTCGCGCAGCGAGCGAGGGGCCGCCGAAGGCGGTGCCCGGGGCGGGACTTGAACCCGCACACCTCTCGGCACTGGAACCTAAATCCAGCGTGTCTACCAGTTCCACCACCCGGGCAGGGCAGGGGTGCATGCCACGAAGGCGGCCCGGCTTCAAGCGGGTCGACTCGCCGAGTGACTAGGGGATGGGCGGCGCCGGCACGTGGCCCAAGGCGGCGGCCATCTGCGTGAGGCGCACGAGCTCGGGGAGGATCGCGTGGGCGGCGTCCGGGGTGTCGAAGATGTCTTTGACCAGCTTGACCGGGGCGCGGGCGAACACGCCGGCCTCGCCGACCTTCACCACGAAACCCTCGTGTTCGACCGCGTGCTCGAGCGCCCGGGCGCGCGCCGGGTCGGTCGGGGCGCCCCGCAGCGAGGGGACCGAGGCCACCATCAGGTGAAGTCGCGGGCCCCGCCACTTGTCCACCTGCGTCAGGTTCAAGTCGATCAGCACCGGGTAGCCGTGCACCTCGCCCGTCGCCACCCGCGTGAAGGGGCCATCGTAGATGTGCTTGGTCTCGTACGCGGCGGGCCAGTAGCGATCGAGCCAGGCGATGCTCAGCTGCACGCGCGTGTCGCTTTGGCTGTGCGGGCCGAGCTGCATGGCCAAGTCTTCGAAGCTCGCGTCGAGGCGTTCGTGGCGGTTCTTGCGGATGGCCCGCCAGATGACGAAGACGACGACCAGCACGGTGAGCAAGCCCCACATCACGATCACCACCGGCGCGTCGTCCATCTCCCCGCGCATGAGCTGGGCCGTGGCGACGCCGGTGCCGATCACCAAGCCCAGGAGCATCGGCGCGAAGCCGATCAGCGGAACCCAGCGCGCGCTGCGGCTGTAGTTCATCAGCTTGAGCATCCCGCGTCGTTCGGCCCGATGCCGTTCGATGCGGGCGGCGCGTTCGGCCGCGCGCGCCGCGTCGAGGCCCATCGACATCAGGGTCTGACCGGGGACCAAGGCGCCGCCGCAGTGGGTGCAGGTGGTCAGGCGTTGACCGCCCGCGATCGGGTTGGCGGCGCCGCAGCCCGGGCAGGCGACCTTGTGGGTCGCCCGTTCGGCGCCGCGGCCCCGGGTGCGCGAGCGCTTGACGAAGGCCGCGATCACCCAGCCGATGGCCAGGACGTTGACACCGACGGTCAGGCCGACGCTGAGCTTGGCCATCGTGTCGCTGTCGAGTGGCTCACGCGTGTTGAGAACGGCCATCGCCAAGCTCATCGCCACGGGAAGGCCCATGAAGATGAGCAGGGGAAAGCGCATCGCTTTCCAGCCGACCGAGTTCTCGGTGGCCTTCCAGGTCGCGACGTGGTCGAGCTCTTGGTCGGCCGCCGCGAGGTGGCGATCGACGCCCTCGCGGTAAGCGTCGAGGCCGGCGACGGCTTGGGCGTCGAGCTGTTGGCTCTCGCCGCAGTAGGGGCAGCGGACTTCGCCGACCAGGGTCGCAATCGCGAAACGAGCTCCGCATCGGCGGCAGGGCAGGGCGCGCCCGCTGGCTGCACGATCGGAGCTCATCGCCGCCCGAGGCTAGCACGTGGGGGCCGGGCGAAGGGCCCCCAAACGTACGCCTCGGGGCGCGAGTTTTTGCTTTGGGGTC
>JAUIJR010000134.1 GCA_030431075.1 Polyangia bacterium
ATCTCCGTCTCCATCTCCGTCTCCATCTCCGTCTCCATCTCCGTCTCCATCTCCGTCTCCGTCCCCATCGCCGTCTCCATCGCCGTCTCCGTCTCCATCGCCATCTCCGTCTCCATCGCCATCTCCATCTCCGTCTCCATCGCCATCTCCGTCTCCGTCTCCGTCCCCATCTCCATCGCCGTCCCCATCGCCGTCTCCGTCTCCGTCCCCATCGCCATCACCATCGCCGTCGCCATCTCCATCGCCGTCTCCGTCCCCATCGCCATCTCCGTCGCCGTCGCCATCTCCGTCGCCATCTCCGTCTCCATCTCCATCTCCATCTCCGTCCCCATCACCGTCGCCATCCCCATCACCGTCTCCGTCACCGTCTCCATCCCCGTCGCCGTCGCCATCTCCGTCCCCATCGCCATCGCCCGTCGTCTCCGAGCTCTCCCCTTCCGATTCGGTCTCGCCAGTCACCGAGCTCTCTTCGGACTCGCCACTCTCGCTTTCGGTGCCGGTCTCCGGGTTGGCGGTGCCGTCGTCGGCGCAGGCGCTCAAAGCGAGCAGGCTGACCAGGCAGAGGGTCGAGCGTCGAAGCATGGCGCGGAAGCTATCAATCGAGGGGCGGGGGTAAAGTGCGCGGGCGGCTCAGATCGATGGGTCGCACGCTTTGCGCCAGCACGGGCACGGGAGCGATCACACGCCTCGCGCTGAAAACTGTCGTTCCTCGCGCTACCCTCCCGAGCGCATGCAAGGCTTTGCCCGCGTCGCCGTCGCCGTACCCACCGCGCGAGTCGCGGACGTCGATCACAACCGGGCGCGCACCCTCGCACTGTGGCAGCGCGCGCACGATGAAGGGGTCGCCTTGGTCGTCTTCCCCGAGCTCGGGCTGACCAGCTACACCGTCCGCGATCTCTTTTTCGATCAGGCCTTGCTCGCGCGCGCCCGCGATGCGCTGCTGAGCCTCGTCGAAGCCAGCCGCGAGCTCGCGCCCTTGGCCCTGATCGGATTGCCGCTTCGGGTGGGTTCGGCCCTGTACAACGTCGCCGCGGCCGTTCAAGGCGGGCGCATCTTGGGCATCGTCCCCAAGGCCTACTTGCCCAACTACCGTGAGTTCGAAGAGGCGCGCTGGTTTCGGCCCGGCCTCGAGGTCGCAGCCGGTAGCGAGCTGCAGCTCGGCGAGCAGCGTGTCCCTTTTGGCGGTGACCTGCTTTTTTGTGCGAGCGACAACCCCGACTTCGTCGTCGGCGTCGAGGTCTGCGAGGACTTTTGGGTGCACGTGCCGCCCAGCATGTTCGCCGTGAGCGCCGGGGCCACCGTGCTGTGCAATCTCTCGGCCTCGAACTTCACCGTCGGCAAAAGCGAGCTGCGTCGCCTGCTCTCGCGCTCGCTTTCGGATCGGGCCAAGTGCGCCTACCTCTACGTCGCGGCCGGGCCGGGCGAGAGTTCGACCGACTTGGCCTTCGACGCCGACGCCTTCATCACCGAGAACGGCCACGAGGTCGCGGCGAGTCGTCGTTTCGCGCGCGAAGATCAGCTCGTCGTCAGCGACCTCGATCTCGACGCCTTGCAGCACGAGCGCCTGGCCACCAACAGCTTTGGCGACTGCAGCCGGGCGCATGCGCGACCTTTTCGTCGTGTGGTCTTTGCCGGCGGCGGCACGCCCGTGGCGCCTTTGCGTCGCGCCGTCGACCCACATCCCTTTTTGCCGCGCGACCCACAGACCCTGGCCACGCGCTGCTGGGAGATCTTCGAGATTCAGTCCAACGCCTTGGCCACCCGCCTCGAGGCCGTGGGCGGTCCCAAGCTGGTGCTCGGGGTCTCGGGGGGGCTCGACAGCACGCACGCCGCCTTGGTCGCCGCCGCGGCCTTGGATCTGCGGGGGCAGCCGCGCAGCGACCTGCTTTGCGTGACCATGCCCGGCCTGGGCACGAGCGCCGGCACGCGCTCGAACGCCGAGGAGCTCGCGCGCGCTTTGGGGGCCGAGTTCATGGAGATCGGGGTCTCCGAGGCCAGCCGCCTGCTGCTCGCCCAAGTCGAGCACCCCGCCGCCCTCGACACCGAAGACGTGGCCGAGCTGCTCGCGCGGGTGCAAGGCGAGCCGGCCTTGGGGGACATCACCCTCGAGAACGTGCAAGCCCGGCTGCGCACCTTGTTGCTGATGACCCTGGCCAACCAACATCGGGGCATGGTCGTGGGCACGGGCGACCTGAGCGAGAAGGCGCTGGGTTGGTCGACCTACAGCGGCGATCACATCGCCCACTACGACGTGAACGCCGGCGTGCCCAAGACGCTGATCCAGTTCGTGATCCGCTGGGTCGCCAACGAGCGCGCGACCACCTGGAGCGTGGGCGAGCCGGCTGCGCTGCGCGAAGTGCTCTTCGCCGTGCTCGAGACGCCCATCTCCCCCGAGCTCTTGCCCGCGAGCGCCGACGGCGACATCGCCCAGCTCACCGAGTCCACCTTGGGGCCCTACGAGCTGCACGACTTCTTCTTGTTTCACCTCGTGCGCCGCGGTCGCGCCCCCGGGCGCATCTTGGACCTGGCTCGAGTGGCCTTTGGCGAGCGCTACGCGGCCAAAGATCTGCAGCATTGGTTGCGCGAGTTTTTGCGCCGCTTTTTTCGCAACCAGTTCAAGCGCAGCTGCACGGCCGACGGACCCAAGGTCGGCATGGTGGCCTTGAGTCCGCGGGGCGACTGGCGCATGCCCAGCGATGCGCGCGTCGAGGGCTGGCTGCTCGAGGTCGACGCCTGGTCGCCCCTCGAGCGCGCCGACTAACGAGGCCGACTAGCGACGCTTGGACCCCAGGTCGCCGAGCCAGATCTTGACGCCCGCGGTCGCGCTGCCGCCGGCGTCGAGGGCCGCGACGTGGATGGGGCCTTGGACGCCGACCTCCACGTTGAAGGACACGCGTGGCGCGGCGAAGAGCTCGAGGCCAAAGTAGCCGCCGCCGGTAAAGGCGAAGGACTCCGCTCGGTTCGCGGGCGTCACGTGGCCGCCCAGGCGAATGCCCCCGCCCCCGTAGGCGCGCACCAAGCCGGCCATCACCGGGCTGCGGCCGAAGAGATCGATGTGACCAAAGCCGACGGGGTCGTAGCCCTTGTCGCCACGCACATGCACGAAGGTCCCGGCCAGGCGAGCGCCGAAGAACTGGCCGATCCGACGGCCAAAGGGGAGGTCGACGCTGAGCGACTGGCCAAAGCCCTCGCCCCAGATCCCCTGGTTGAACCCGATCCCCACGCCGCGCGCGTAGCGGTTGACTCGCATCGCGTAGTCCAAGTCGGGCAAGGGCGCGATGACATCGGGCCGACCCGCCGGCGCCTCGGGACCCTCCAAGGCGGCGGACGCCTCGGATGCGGAGGCCTCGGCCGAGGCCGAGCTCGAATCGGCAGCGTCGGTGGTGGCCGGCGTGCCCAAGGCGAAGGTCAAAGCGAGCGGGAGAGAGGCGAGCGTGTGCATGCCTTCGGTATGCGTCCGCGCGCGTCGGCAGGTCAGTGCAAGGCGTCAGCCTCAGAACATGACGCTTGTCATGTCCTTGACCCAGGTGCGCCCCCACCCGCCTCGTCTGCGGTTATCTTGATCGTGTGAGACAGCGCTGGCGCATCTTGCCGAACGACCCCGAGCTGGGCTGGGTCCCCCAGGCGATGCTGGTCTACGTCAGCTTCGTCTACCTGACCCCGCTGCTCGGGGAGTTCGGAAGCCCGCGGATCTGGGCGCTCTCGTCTCTCTCCCTCGTCGTCTTTTTGCCCATGTACTTCGCGGCCTTTTGGTTCTCGGGGTGGCGGCGCTTGTGGATGGCGATGGGCATCACGGTGGTGGGCATGGCCTTGGCCGGCCTCAACGCCGGAGCCAGCGTCTATTTCATCTATGCGGCCTACTTCGCGGGCATGAGCTTCGAGCACATGCGGCAAAACTTGGCCGGGGTCGCCGTGGTCCTGGCCGCGGTGGGGGTGACCACCGCCTGGCTTGCCCCCAACCTCTACTTTGCGGGGCCGGCCTTCATCGGCTCGTTCGTGCTCGGCTTGGTGGGCGGGCACTTCTCGCGGCGCAACCTCGAGATCGCCGAGCTCCGCATGGCCCGCGCCGAGATCGAGACCCTCGCCCGCATCGCCGAGCGCGACCGCATCGCCGGCGATCTCCACGACCTGCTCGGGCAAACCTTGTCCTTGATTGTCCTCAAGTCGGAGCTGGCCGAGGCCCTGGTCTCGCGCGACCCCTCGCGGGCCGAGGGCGAAGCGGCCGAGATCCGCGACATCGCCCGCCGGGCGCTCAGCGAGGTCCGCACGGCCGTGCGTGGCTACCGAGCCGGCAGCGGGGCGGGCTTGACCCACGAGCTCGAAGGCGCGCGCGAAGCCCTGGCCGCGGCCGAGGTCACACTCGAGCTCGACGCGGGCCCCGAGCGCATCATCGGGCAGCTCGACGCCGCGCGCGAAGGCGTGCTCGCCTTGGCCCTGCGCGAGGCGAGCACCAACATCATCCGCCACGCGCGGGCGCGCAGCTGCAAGGTCAGCTTTTTCGACGACGCGCTGTGCTACGGCGTCGAGATTCAGGACGACGGCCGCGGCGGCGCCGGCGAGACCGGCTCGGGCTTGCGAGGCATGCGCGAGCGGGTCGAGGCCCAAGGCGGCACGATGCAGCTGATGGCCGAGGCCACCGGCACTCGCTTGCGCATCGAGTTCTCCGAGCGCCCCGAGTCCATCGCCCGAAAGGTCCAGACATGACCCGCATCCTGCTCGTCGAAGACCAAGAGCTCATCTCGAGCGCGCTGGCCGCCTTGCTCGATCTCGAGGACGACTTCGAGGTCGTGGGGCGCGCCCCGGACGGGCGCGAAGCCCTACGTCAGCTCGAAGGGCTGGAGGTCGACGTCGTGGTGACGGACGTCGAGATGCCGCACATGTCCGGCCTCGATCTCGCGGGGGCCATGCGCACCCGCTTCCCCGCGGTCAAAGTCGTGATGCTGACGACCTTCGCCCGCGTCGGCTACCTGCAGCGCGCCATGGAGTCGGGGGCCGACGCCTACCTGCTCAAAGACGGGCCGACGCGCAGCTTGTCGGCCGCGATCCGCGGCGTGATGGCCGGCGCCAAGATCATCGACCCGGAGCTCGCCGCGCGCGCCTTCGTCGAGAGCGACCCGCTGAGTCACCGCGAAAAGCAGGTGCTGCGCTTTTCGGAGGCGGGCAGCTCGACTCGCGAAATGGCCCAGCGCCTGAACCTGAGTGAAGGCACGGTGCGCAACTACCTCTCGAGCGCGATGGGCAAACTCGAGGCCGGGACCCGCTTTGAGGCGGCCCAAATCGCGCGCAAGAAGGGCTGGATCTAGACGCCGTGATCGATCGCGGCCCAGCTGGCACTCCCTCAACGATGCGTGCCTCATCTGCACACCTTGCGCTCAGCTTCGCGCTGGCCCTTTTTGCGGGAGCTTGCGCCCCCGGTGGCTCGGCTGACGGGGACTCGGGCGACACCAGCTCGGAATCGAACACGGAGTCCGAGTCCGAGTCCGAGTCCGACGCCGACTCCGACGCCGGCTCGGAAGCGGCTACGACCTCCGACGACAGCCCCTTTCCACCCGGATGCACCGACGGCGGCCCGCCCTCGACCGCGCAGGTCTGGGGTGCCGATCAGATCTTGTGGGCGAACATGTTCGTCGACTGCGAAGGCAACTACGAACCCGGCGACAACTGTAGCTGGGACGAGTACATCGCCATCATCACCGTCCCCGGGCTCACGCCCGGCAGCTACGACCTGAGCGATCTGAGCGACGAGGTCCACGTCGAGATCACCAACTACTGGGACCACGACCAAAGCGAAGCCGGCTGCTACTGCGTCGACGAGGCGTCCACGACGCCGATTCCGATCGAGAGCGGCACGCTGATCGTCGGCGAGAGTCCCTCCGCCGACTGGTCCTTCACCCTCGAGCTGGTGGACGCGCCCTCGCCCCTGGGCAGCTTTAGCACCCTGGTCGAACCCGCCTGCTGAGGCGGAGCTCAGCCCGGCTGAAAGATGAAGGGGTAGACCACCTGCACCGGCACCTGGTTGCGCGGTGAGGGAAAGGTCCACCCCTTCATCGCCGTGACCAGGCAGGCCTCGACGGCGGCGGAGCCGAGGGTCGAGGCCTTCACGCCGACCTGGCTGACCTTGCCCTCGCCGTCGACGGTGAAGCGCATCTCGACTTTGCCCGCGAGCTCGGGGTCTTTGATCAGCTGCGCCTCGTAGCAGCGCTTGACCTCGGCTTGGTGCGAGCGGATGACGCGACGGATGACCTCTTTGTCGAGGGCGGGCGTGCCGACCACGGCCTGCCCCACTTGCAGCTTGGGGATCTCGGAGGGTCGATCGGCGACGATGCCCCCCGTCGGGCCCTGGCCCGCGCCCTCGATGACGCCAGGCGTCGGGAGCACGCCCCAGTCGGCCTCGGCCCCAAGGGGATGCTCGAAGCCCTCGGCGGCCGCGTTGGCGAACTCGACGCGGTGGATGCAGCTGCGCGCGGGATCCGGCCCGCAGGTCAGATGATCGAAGACGGCCAGGGTGTGGGCAAGCGCCGACGTGGGGACGGAGGGATCGGCCGAGAGATCGATGCCCGCCAGATCCGGGCGACCGCGCAGCGCCTCGAGCAAGGCCGCCGTCGGCCAAGGGCTTGCCTGCCCCTGGGGCTTTGCCGCGGCCGCAGGCAAAACTTCGGGCGCCGCGTCGTCGCCTCGTACGAGGTAGCCGGCCGGGCCCACATGCACACGCACGCGAGGCCGCGCCTCGCTCTCGCCAGCTTCTGGGGCTTCGGCTTGGCTCAAGGCCAGCGCCCCCCAGCCGTGATTCTGGGCGGGGTCCGGCACGCGCACGGCCAGCTCCACCCGCCCAAAGCCCGCGCCGCGGGCGGTGAACACCACGTCGGCCAGATGCTCCGCGGTGACGCGCGCGTCGGCGACGAGGACCAAGCTCGCCGCTTCCCCCCGCAAGCTCGACGCCCGTGCGGCCAGAGGCGAGAGCACCTCGGCGAGCGCTTCGATTTTCACGGGGGCGCTCGAGGCCTTCTCGTCCCCGCCCGGGCGCCGCCCCTCGAAGCGCCGGCCCTCCAAAGAGAAGCCCTGCAAGTTCACGAACAGTCGCGTGGCCGCGCCGGGCAAGGCGGGCGCCGCCTCGACCTCGCACAGGGTCTGCCCGGGCATCACCTGCACCGGGCGCAGCGCCTCGCGCTCGAAGTCTTGGAGCGACATCGCCAAGCGCCGCGCTTGGCGCTCGTCGAGGCCACTGTCGAGCATGACCTGCTGCAGGGCGTAGGGCATCAAAGAGGCGTCGGGAGGCAAGGCGGCGGGCGAAGCGGCGAGACCTTGGGCCTCGAGGTCACAGCCGTCGAAGATGACTTTGCGCCGAAGCAGATCCGGAGCGCCCGCCGCCTCAGCCAAGACCGCGGCGTGATCGGGGCACACCCGCGACTCCAAAGCCTCACGGCCCTCGTCTCGCGTTGCCCAAAGCGCAGCCCCCTCCCCCGTCGAAGCTCGCGCGAAGCTCAGCATCGCCGCGTAGCTGGGCGGCAAGATGCCTTGGCAGGCCTCGTACACCCCGGCCGCGGTCGCGCGCGGGCGCTGGGCCGCGTCGATGGTGGCCAGGACCTCGTCGGCGTTGCGCAAGCCGAAGGCCACGCACATCGGCCGCTGCGCGTTCGCCTCGCCGGCAGATGCGGCGGAGTCCGCCTCGGCCTCGCTCGACTTGCATGCGCCCGCACAAAGAAACCCGCACGCGAGTGAGGTCGACAGCCAAGAAGAGAGCAAGCGGCGGGGTCGAGGCATGCGGGCGGGTCCTTTTGCGGGCGGGCCAAACACTCAGGGCCAAACACTCAGGGCATGACCGACGCGAAGTCGGCCTGGATCCGGGCCGTCACTTCGCCGCGGGTGAAGGTCGCGTCCACGCTCCCGGCGATCACTCCGCCGGGGCTCGTGTCGACCTCGGTCAGGACCAAGCTGCCGACGTTCGTATCGCCGAAGTACATGCCCTGCACTTCGTTCGGCAAGCTCGCGTTGTTGGCCGACAAGGTGAGGTACGCGCCGCTGTAGTCCTGGGTCAGCGTGTGCGTGCCCGGGCCCGCACCGACGGGGACATAGACGGCCCAGATCGTCCAGCCCTCGTCTTGCTGAAAGCGCAAGAGGGTGTGCGTGCCGACATCGTTGGCGTCACAAAAGGTGCAGTCGTCGACGCTGACAACATCGGAGATGCCCGCGCCGGTGTAGGTGAACTGCGCTTCGGCCCACGGCGGCGTCGCGTCGCCATCCCCATCCCCGTCACCGTCGCCGTCGCCATCTCCGTCACCGTCGCCATCGCCGTCACCGCTCGTCGAGCTGCTCTCGCCCTCTTCGCCTTGGCTGCCGGAGCCCTCGTCACCGGTCGAGGCCGCGTCGACCCCCGTGACCGAGCTGATGCCCTCGTCACTTTCTCCGCCCTCGCTCGAACTACACGCCGAAAGCGCCGCCGAAAAGCCGAGGAGGAGATACGCGAAGCGGCGAGACATGTGTCTGCTCTACCACGGGGGCCCCTCGCCAGGCGAGACGGCGCTGCGCGTCGCTGTCCCGAACTCAGCTGGGCTCGAGCTCTCGAACTTCGCGCAGGGCCTGCATCACGACGTCGGCGTCACAGGTCCCTTTGGAGGGGAGGAAGTGGATCGCCTGCTCGTCGTCGTCGACGAAGCGGACGCGGTCGTGCTTCCCCGTCACGAAGTTCACCGCAGTCAGCATGCTGCGCAAGATGGCCCCTCGAAATCCGCGGGCCTCGACGACGACGCAGACCGCCTCGCAGCGCTCGAGCAGGGCCTCGGTCAGGGCCATGAGCAGCTTGCCTTGGACTTCGTCGAGTCGAGGCAGCGACTCGGGCATCACCGCCGCGTAGCACAAGGATTCATGCGCACCGGCGAGCGCTGCGACCTCGGCCAAGATGCGATCGGCGTCAGCCTGCTCGGGCACCCCCCAATGCACGGCAAAGACGTTCTCGACTCGTGTCGTGGCCACCGGCACCGCCGTGAGGGTACACCCTCTCGACCGGCCGGACACCTGACCGCGATCACCTTTGCGGTCACTGAACATGCCGGCCGGCCCGCGCGCTGCGCTCGGCCCCGCGCGGATCGACAGCGATCTCAGCTCGCCTTCGCGCCCTCGAGCGCCGCCGAAGGTCGACCCCGCCGCAGGTGCACCATCGAGGGCCGGACCCGGTGGACGAGGTGGGCTTTCACCTCTTGGTGCAGGGCCGGCAGGTTGAAAAAGGGCACGCTGGGCCAGCCGTGGTGCTCGGCGTGAAAGGGCATGTTCCACAAGAGCCAACGCACGGGGGCCGGCACGATCAAGCTGCGCGTCTTGGCGAGCACCGGCACATCGGCGCCTTCGGGCAAGCCGCGGTGCTCGCAGCTGATGTACCAGCTCAAGAACATGTGGCCCGCGACCATGCCCCAGTAGATCCGCCAAAGCGGCGGCCACACGAAGATGGCCGTGCAGATGATCCCCGCGTGGATCGCCACGAGCACGCGCGCCTCCCAGGCGACCCGGGCGCGCTGCTCGGGGCGCACAAAGGGCAAGACTTTGGCCCACGCGCCCCCGGCCAGGCGCGCCGGCGTCAGCGCGGCGAACAAGGCCCAGCCGCTGCGCGCGATCAAGACGGGGACCCCGGTCACCGTGACCAGCCAGACGACGTGTCGCGGCCAGGCGGCCATCGACTTCATGCCGGCGAGCTCCGGATCGTAGGGGAGCTCGTGGGTGTGGCGGTGATGCTCGTAGTGAAAGGCGCGCATCAGGGCCGGGCTCATCGGCTGGGCCAAGGCGGCCACCCAGCCCGCAAAGTCGTTGGCGCCGCGGCTGCGAAAGATCGTCCGATGACAGGCCTCGTGCAGCATCCCAAAAAAGCCGAACTGCACCGCCCCGTTGGCGAGCAAGGCCACGACGATCTGCCAGGTCTCCGTCGCCATGACCAGCCACGCGCCGCTGCCGAGGTAGGCCAACACCTGCGCGATGAGCCGCCGCGTTCCGGGCGCGTTGCGACGCGCGTTGAGCTCGCGCATGCGGGCCTTGGCGATGAGCGGCCGGGACTCGAAGCTCTCCTCCACCCGCCCAAGGTGCGCACCCCCGGCGGAGCTCGCCAGGGCCTCACGCGCCAAAGATGAGACGCCGCCCCCAAAGGGACGGCGTCTCGGTCGAGCGCGAACGCGCTCGCTGGGTCGTGCGGCCGTGGCCGCGAGATCAGCTGCGGCTGACCTCGAGCTCGTTGTGGACCTTCATCACGCCGTCGGTCTCCTTGGCCAGGTCCTCGGCGCGCTCACGGGCGGAGTAGGTCTCGACGATGCCCGAGAGGGTCACGACACCATCTTCGGTGTCGACGTCGATGTTGCGCGACTTGACCTCGGGGTCGCCGGCGATCTTGGCCGCGATCGAGGTGGTGATCCACGCGTCGGGGTGGCCGTCGTCGACATCCGAGTCACGCGGGAAGCTCAACTGGTTGTCGACGTACTTCACGCCCTCGACGCTCGAGGCGACCTCGGCGGCGCGATGCTTTTGGTCATGGTTGTTGACCTCACCGCGCAGGTAGACGACGCCCGAGATGACGTCGACGTCGATCTGCGTGCGCTTGGTGACATCGTCGGCCGTCAGGGCGCGACCGACCTTGTTCTTGAGGTTGGTGTCGTCGAGCTGCGCGCCGTGGGTCTGGGTGGTGGCGCATGCGGTCACGGCGACGGGGGCGAAGCCGAGCGCGAGCGTGGCGAGCAGGGGCAGCTTGGGCAAGCGGCGACGGGTGGGCGTGGGCTGAGTGGGTACGATGAATTCAGTCTTCATGGTGCTTCTTTCTGGGCGGCGAGCGCCGATGGTTTCTCGGCGACGAGCGCCGAGGGGCCCCGAGGGGCCCGCGTCAAAGGGGGAGACGCGTTCGAGTTGAGAGACCCCCACGAAGTGAGGGCCGGGCGTGGGAGTGGCGCGGGCGACTACAGGGCGTCGATGAATTCGTCGACGCGCTTTTCGATCGCCTCTCGCGTCTCGCCGTAGTGCTCCTTGAGCTTGCCGACGAGCATGTCTCGGCGACCGCCGATCTGCGTGAGGTCGTCGTCCGTCAACTTGCCCCACTTTTGGCGCATCTTGCCGGAGACTTGATCCCATTTTCCTTCGATTTGAGTCCAGTTCATGTGTTCGTTCCTTTCGTGTGATGGGTCGAGCGCTCTCGAGGGGCTCGGACCCGGGTTGGTACTTGGGTGGTGATTCGGTTTGGTTGGGCCGCGTCCGAGGACGTCGGCGATTTCAAAAAAGCAAAACAAGGGAAGCTCGTGGGTTGTGCGATTCAGGTGATGGATTTCAGGCGATGAAAGTCGGGAGAGTTCCGCGCCTCGTGGCGAGGACACCCGAGCAAGGAGCAAGGCGCGTGCCATCAACGGCGACGCGCCGAATTCAAGCTCGGAGCGGCCCCTGGGATGCATCTGAGCGAGCGCCGCCTCGAGGGCGCTCAGCTCGCACCCCGCGACTGTCCCCCCCGCGTCTGCCTCGCGTCGGCGCACTGCTCCGCTTTGAGACACGCGATCTGGGACTCCTGGGGCCCCGTGCTTCGAGCGCCTCGCGCCCGAGTTCGCTTCCGATCCTTTGTACGAACGTCGATGCCCGTCTGCATGCCTCGCGTCGGTGCCGATGGCACGGGGCATGCACTACCCCCAAGCGCAACGCTCGACTCGGACTCACCGAGTGCGTCTCACCGCGACTTCGGTCGCCTCCCCCACCCCGAAAGGAACCTCGACCATGGATAAACTCATCAGCTGGAGCATCGCTTTTTTGATCATCGCCCTCATCGCCGGAATCTTCGGCTTTGGTGGCATCGCCGGCACCGGTGTCGGCATCGCCAAGGTGCTCTTTTTCGCCTTTTTGGTCGTCGGTGCGCTCGGCCTCGTGACCCGCCTGGTCCGCAGCGCCACCGCCTGACCCCAAAGCAAAAACTCGCGCCCCGAGGCGCACGTTTGGGGGCCCTTCGCCCGGCCCCCACGTGCTAGCCTCGGGCGGCGATGAGCTCCGATCGTGCAGCCAGCGGGCGCGCCCTGCCCTGCCGCCGATGCGGAGCTCGTTTCGCGATTGCAACCCT
>JAUIJR010000135.1 GCA_030431075.1 Polyangia bacterium
GCCAAGCGGCGTGCGCGTCCCGGATCTCCCACCGCGGCAGGCTATCAGCTTTGCGTCGCGGAGCCGGTGTCGTCACCTCGGCGCGGGCCGAGGACGAAGGCCGCACCTGGCAAGCTCGCGCCCAGTCCCACGAGGCCAAAGAGAATCGCACACGCAGTCCCCTCGCTCGGCACCATGCCCAACCAGCCGAAGGCGAGCGACACGCCGATCTCGCGCACGCCCCAGCCGGCAAAGAAGAGCGGCACGCTGGTCACACCCAAGACGATGCAGCCCAGCGCCATCCACTCGAGGGGGCTGGCCGCGATCCCCAGCGCCCAGCCGCAGCTGGCCAGCGCTGCAAAGTGCAAGGCAAAGGTGAGGGCGGCCGCGCCCGCATGCACGGCCAGCGCGGGCGGCGACAAGCTCGCCTCGCGGATGGCCGCGCGTACTTCGGGTCGCGCGCGTCGCCAGGCCACGACGAGGACGAGGGCGAGCAGGAGTCCGGCGATGCCCAGCCAAGCCGCGGGTCCGAGCCCGCCCAAGTGTCGCAGCTGCGGGCCGAAGACACTCGTCAGCAGACCGGCCGAGAGCAACCACAAAAAGATCTGGGCGCCCGCGCGGTCGAGGACGGCGGCCAAGATGGCCCGCCGCCAGCGCCCCTCGGCCCCCTGCGCGCGCGCATGGCGAGCCGTGCGATGCAGGTCGCCGGCGATGCCCAGGGGGAGCACCTGGTTCAAGAAGACCGAGCTCCAGTATTCGCGCCGGGCCACGCGCCCATCGAGGGGGGCGCCGAGCCGAGCGCTCACGAATCCCCAGCGCCAAGCCATCACGGCGATCACCGGCAGCTCGAGGGCCAAGGCGAGCGCGAGACCCGGCCACCTTTGTGCGCCGAGGGCCTTGGACAGGGCCGCCCCGACCTCGCGCAGGTCGACGATGAGCGGCACGCAGGCCAACAGACCTACGCTGGCCGCCAGCCTGGCAGCAGCGCGCCATCGGACCGGCCGCTGCGCGCCGGCTTCCGGCATCAGCTTTGGCCTGAGCGATCGGCGAGGGATCCCTCGTAGCTCGCCCAGGCCACGTGAGACTCGTTGAGGGTGACCTTCATCGAGTGCAGGGCCTCGCTGCCGCTGCCGAGCTCGCCGGCGTCGATGCGCCCGCACATGCGGTCGAAGATCTCGCGGCTCAAAAATTCGGTCGTGGTGTTGATGCCCTCGAACTCGGGGAGTTCGTCGAGGTTGGCGTAGGCGAAGTCGGCCAAGATGGCGGCCAGGGCGTCGCTGGCCCGACCGATGTCCACGACGACGCCATTGGGGTCCAGACCTTCGCGGCGAAACTCGACGTCGACCACATAGGTCGCGCCGTGCAGGCGCTGCGCGGGACCAAAGAGTTCCCCGCGAAAGCTGTGGGCGATCATCACGTGGTTGCGGACGCAGACGGTGTACATGGGATTTTTTTGCGGGGCGCTCAGCCGCCGTGCGCATCGTAGCGGACGACATGGTGGGCGCCGGCGCGATCGAAAAGCGCGGGCAGGCGCGCGGGAAGCTCGTCGAAGGGGATTGCCTCGCCGAGCAGCGCCTCGAGACGCGAGTCCGCGAGGGCCTCGAGGGCGAGGGCGAGGCGCTGGCGATGACCGACTTCGCCACGCCGGCTCGACGCGATCGCCCCCACTTGAGAGGCCCGCAGGCGCAAGCGCTGGCTGTGAAAGGCTCCGCCGAGGGGGAGGCTGACCTCGCGCGCGCCGTACCAGCTCAGCTCGAGAACCTCGCCTTCGAAGGCGCAAAGGCCCAAGGCCGTACGCAAGCCGGCCGGGTCGCCCGAGGCGTGCACGACGAGCTGGCGATCGCCGCTGGCGGTGGCCGGCGTGGCGAAGTCGTAGCCGAGCGCGTCGACGAAGTCGGCCCGGGCGGGATCGAGATCGACGACCTCGAGATCGATCGACCCGCCGAACTCGCGCGCGCAAAGGAAGGCGAAGGCGGAGCCGACGACACCGGCCCCGACCACGCTCACCCGCATGCCCTCGCGAAGCTCGGCATCCCACAGGGCGTTGAGGGCGGTCTCCATGTTGGCGCCCAAGCTCGCGCGCGCGGCCGGCAGCCCCGCCGGCAGGGGGACGCAGTCTTCGTCGCGCAGCCAGGCGTGGTCTTGGTGGGGCAGCAAGGCAAAGACGCGACGCCCGTCCTCGATGCGCTCACCGACCCAGGCGTAGCCGTACTTCACCGGGAAGCTAAACTCGCCTTCCATGTGAGGGGCCCGCATGCGGACATGCTCCGAGGGGGGCACCGCGCCGGCGAAGACCAGCGACTCGGTTCCGCGCGAGATCCCCGAAGTCAGCGCGCGGTAGGCCCGGTGCTCCGGGCTCGGGGCGAGGCTTTGCGCTGCCCGCAGCTCGGCGCGGCGGGCCTGCGGATACCAAAGGGATCGGATCTGCATCGGCCGGTGGGCGCGCCACTCAGCGGTAGCGAAAGGTCCACTCGCAGTTGTCGTCGCCCGAGGCTCGGCAGGTCTCGTGGTTGTCGAGCATCTCGGCCCCCGTGAGCTCTCCGGCGCGCGTCATCCACCCCTTGATGGCGAGGCAGTGGGCCCGGTGGGGGCGCGGGAAGTCGCTGAGGCGCAGCTGGCAAAAGCCGGACTCGGCTTTGACGAGCTCCATCTCGCCGGCGTCGTACTGGGCCCGAAAGGCCTTGGCCGCGCGCTTGAGGATGAAGTTGATCGAGCCGAAGCGAAAAAAGATGCGGTAGATGCCGGTGAGGTTGGTCTCGCAGCCGAAGCGGCCCATCTCGTAGCACATCTGCAGGTCACCTTCGCCGATGGTCTCGTCGGTGGTGACCATCAGCTCGATGAGGTCGTCGAAGGGATACCACTGCGTCTCGAGCACGCCTTTTTCGACGATCTCTCGCACCCGCGGGCTCAAGCGCTCTGCGACTTGCGCCACCGCATCGTCACCGAGGCTGCGCAAGTACAAGTAGCGCGAGCGGATGACGTAGCCGCTGACATTCACCGCCTCACGATAGCGTTTCGCCAGCGCGAGGGCCAGTTCGGCGCGAGCCGCGAAGCGGGGATCGAGGCGCGAGGCGCGAGGCTCGAGGTGGCCAACGACCGGGCCGCCGGCCCGCGCAGCGGCCGGGCTCGTGTCGGTCGAGGCGCGCAAGTGCTTGCCGTGTGGCAGGGCACGCGGCTGGCACGGCCGACGCATCGGCGAGCGCGAACCACGAGGTGGTCACATGAAGAAGAACAAGAAAAACGACACCCACGGCGCATCGTCCAAAGTCATCCGCGAGACGGTCGACGCCATCTGTAAACGCTTCGGCAAGGGCGCCCTGATGGCCCTGGGCGCGGACCCGGGCGATGGCCCTCGCTACGACGCCATCTCCACCGGCTCGGTCGGCCTGGACCAGGCGCTCGGCATCGGCGGGCTCCCGCGCGGCCGCGTGGCCGAAATCTACGGGCCCGAGTCTTCGGGCAAGACGACTTTGACCTTGCACCTCATCGCGCAGGCGCAGGCGGCGGGTCATGTGTGTGCCTTCGTCGACGCGGAGCACGCCTTGGATGCCAAGTACGCCGAAGCCCTCGGTGTGCGTCTCGACGAGCTGCTGGTCAGCCAGCCGGATACGGGCGAGCAGGCCCTCGAGATCGTGGACACCCTGGCGCGCACTGGGAGCATCGGTCTGATCGTCGTCGACTCGGTGGCGGCTTTGATCCCGCGCGCCGAACTCGAAGGCGACATGGGGGACACGCACGTCGGGCTCCAAGCGCGCTTGATGAGTCAAGCCATGCGCAAGCTCGCCGGGGTCTCGGCCCAGACCAACACCTTGGTCGTGTTCATCAACCAGCTGCGCCACAAGATCGGCGTGAGCTTCGGTTCTCCCGAGGTCACCACCGGCGGCAACGCGCTCAAGTACTACGCCTCGGTGCGTCTCGACATCCGCCGCATCGGCACGGTGAAAGACGGCGACGCGGCGGTCGCTAATCGCTCACGGGTGAAAGTCGTGAAGAACAAATGCGCGCCGCCCTTTCGCCTGGCCGAGTTCGAGATCGAGTTCGGTCGCGGCATCAACCGCGAAGCCGAGGTCCTCGACTTCGCGCTGGCCGACGGACGTGTCGAGAAAAACGGGGCCTGGTTCTCGATGGGAGAGACGCGCTTGGGTCAAGGCCGGGCCAACGCGATCCGCTGGTTGCGCGATCATCCCGAAGTTCTCGAGGCCCTGGCCCGCGGCGACGCGGGAGATCCGGCCGCAGAGTCGGCCACCGAGGCGGCCAAGGCCGAGGGCGAGTCGGTCGCGGACGCAGCCTGAGGGCCACCTCGGCGCGATCGAGGCGACGCTCGGGGGGCGAGGTCGAGGCCCACGGCACTCGCTCGCCCCCCAATTTCCGACGCCCAATTGTGGCCCGCGAGCGCTTGCATGGATCGCGCGCGGCCTGAGAGACTACGCGCCGGAACGCTCCCGTGTCGCAGCACTACGTATTGAAGATCCAGTACGGCGATGGCCGCCCCCCGGAGACCCGCAAGATGGACGCCGCCCTGGCGACCATCGGGCGCGACGCCGGTGACCTCGTCTTGAACGACCCCCAGTCGTCCGGCCGCCACGCGGAGCTGCGCTTCGCCGCCGGCGCGCTGAGCGTGCGCGACCTGGGCAGCACCAACGGGACTTTCTACCGTGGGGCGAAGACCCCGAACTTCAACCTCGGACCCGGAGAGTCCTTCACGATCGGCCAGACGGTCATCACGGTGATGGAACTCGTGGGCGCCCAGCCCCAAGGTGGTGGCCCCAAGCGAACCATGATCGCCATGGGTGGCGTCGCTGGCATCCCGCGCCCCGGGGGCGCTGCCCCGCGTCCTCCCGGTCCGCCGCCGCCCGGCGGTGGCGTGCGTCCGCCGGGACCGCCCGCGGGTCCGCCCCCTGGACCGCCCATGGGCGGTGCACCCGGTCGCCCGCCCGGACCTCCCGGCGGACCCCCGCCCGGTCGCCCGCCCGGACCCCCAGCCGGACCCCCGATGGGCGGTGCGCCCGCGCGTCCGCCCGGACCCCCGGCGGGTCCGCCTCCCGGTCCGGCCGGCGCGCCGCCGCGTCCCGCCGGGCCCCCGCCTGGTCCCGTCGGTGGAGCGCCCGCGCCCGGTGGCCTTCCCGGTCCGGGTAGCGCACCGCCGCGGCCCGTGTCTTCGGGGGCCCCGACGATGATGGGGATCGGCATGCCTTCGATGGTGCCGCCCGGAGGCGCAGCGCCGCAGCCGCAAGCGCCGCAGCCGCAAGCGCCCATGCCTCAGGCCCCGCAGCCGCAGCCCCAAATGCCGCCGCAGGGCCAGATGCCGCAGCAGCCCCAAATGCCGCAGCAGGGCCAAATGCCGCCGCAGGGCCAGATGCCGCCGCAGGGCCAGATGCCGCCGCAGGGCCAAATGCCGCCGCAGGGCCAGATGCCGCCGCAGGGCCAAATGCCGCCGCAGGGCCAAATGCCGCCGCAGCCGCAAGCCGCCGCCATGGGGGCGGTCGCGGGCGGAGCCGCGGGTGCAGTCGCGGGCGGAGCTCTGCCCATCGACCCGGTGTGGCTCCGCGGCGAGACGCCGCAGTACACCATCCACGCCGACGGCTTTTATCTCGGGCCCACGCCCATGGCGAAGCTCATCTCGATGTTCATGGCCTTCTTGGTCACGATCACCGGTGGGCACGTCCGCATCTCGGTCGTCGTCACCGAGCAGCGCGTGCTCATGTTGCGCTCGATCCAGGCCTTTTGCGGCTGGCAAAAGACCAAGCTGGTTCAAAGTGTCGCGCTGCAGTCGATCGCCGAGACCGGCTGGTCCAAGGCGACGACCTACTGCTGCATCCACTCGCGGGCCTTGATGGTCAAGACCAAGACCGAGACACACGCCTTGATGATCAAAAAGCTCGGCGATCCTCAGCTGCGCCAGTTCGTCTCGAACATGAGCGGCGTCGTCGTGGCCAACGCCCAGTCGGGCACGGCCACCTAGCTCTCGCCTCACCGCTTTCGACGCGAACCGACCGTGGCTTCCGACGCCCAGCACGATCCCTCGCGGGCCCTCGCCCCGCTCACGCCCTCGGCCGCAGCCGAGGTCCGTGAGTTGCGCGAGGACATCGCCTGGATCGACGACAAAGACCTGCGCACCTTGCAAGAGAAGGACGGCGGGGCCGCGTGGGCGCTGTCGATGTTCTTCGGCGGCGGCGGACAGATCTACAACCACCAGTACCTGATCGGGGCCGGACTGATCGCCGCCGACTTGGTCTTGTTGTGGTTGTGGTGGCCGCTGTACTTCGTGCTCGGCGCGGCGTCTTCGGTGATGTCCGTTCGATCGGCCAAGCAGATCAACCGCTACGTCGCCGCCCGCAACGAGACCCAGCGCAGCGACGGACCTTCGCCAGGTGAGTACCGCTTGCTCAGCGCGATGACGGCCGCCGATCCGCGCGCGCGCTACGACGCCGCCAAGATGGCCGCCATGGGCGTGAGCCCCACGGCCCAGGGCCACGGGGCACCCGCGCAGGCGCCCGTGGGCGGCCCGGCGCCGACGCAGATGGTCGCGGGAGTCGACCTCGGAACCATTCGTACCCGCCTGCAACAGCTCGCCACCTTGCGTCAAAGCGGCGTCATCGACGACGACGAGTACCGCGAGCGTCGCATCGACGCCCTCGGGGTCCTGCAGGGGCTCGAGCGCGACGAGATGGACCAGGTGCTCTTTCATCTCATCGACATGATCGACGGCGGCTACATGTCGCGCGAGGACGTCGATTTTCTCAAGCGCATGGGGGGGGGCTGATGTCGACCGCGATCGCTCGCCGCTACCACCGCTTCGGCGCGCTCGAGCAGCTGCGACTGTTCGCTCGCTACCAGGCCTACGCGCTGCTCTTGTTCGTCTTGGCCGCGCTGCCTCTGGGCCTCGTCGGGTGGCTGGCCCCGACGCGCTGGTGGGCCTGGCTGATCGCCGCGCCGATCACCTTCAAGATCGGCAGCTTTGCCGTCTTCGTCGCCTGGCGCTGGCGCGCAAAACTTCGCGTCACCGCCGTGGCGCAACGCCGCATGGACGCGGGCCGCTTTCGGCCCGAGATGGTCCAAGAGATGTGCGGCGATCCTTGTTTTCGCTCGGTCTCGGCCGAGATTCTGCGGCGTTCCGGCATGCCGGCCGCCGAGCGACGGGCGTTGCTCCGTCGCTACAAAGAAGAGCACGATCTGGCCTCGAGTCAGACGCTCATCATCGATCACACCCGTGGTACGGTCCTGAAAGTGGAGGGGGACCAGATCACGCAGCTCGAAATTCCTTCCGCCAACACGGCCCCGCAAGGGGCCCAGTGAACCGCCGACGAACTCGCCGGCACCCAAAATCAGGAGTCTTCCGATGAACCAAGCGATGGCCCAACCCAACCCCGGACCCCCGATGACCAAGGCGCTGCAGCAGATGATGCAGCACGTCGATCTACTGCCCGGGGAGACCGTGCAGTACAGCATCCAAGGTGATGGCTACTTCATCGGCGCGAACCCGATCCAAAAGATGTTCGCGGCCATCCAGGCCGCCATGATGAAGATCACCGGCGGTCACATCCGCATTTTCGTCCTCGTGACCAACCAGCGCATCTTGCTGGCCAACTCCATCCAGGCCTTGTGTGGCTTCAACCGCAACCTGGGTGTCAACGCCATCGCGCTCGCCTCGCTGGCCGAGTGTGGATGGGCGAAGGTCACGGCCATGTGCTGCGTGCACTCGCGTTTCGTCCACGTCGAGACGAAGACCCAGCGCCACACCCTGGTCATCAAGAAGCTCAAGGACGCCGCCTTGCGCGAGTTCATCGCGAACCTGAGCAGCGTCATGGTCTCGAACGTCCAGTCGGGCACCTCCACCTAGCCCGTCACCTTCGCCCCGCGAAGGCCAAAGACCCACGCGAAGCGGCCGCTTCGGGTGGGTCTTTTCGTGCCCGCTCAAAGCTGGTCGCGCAGCTCGGGGAAGCGCTGAAGGATGTGCCCGACGTAGCGCCCGTTGGGGTAGCGGTCGAGGTAGGCCTGGCCACGCTGTACGCCCTTGGCGATCTGTCCGCTCTCGATGGCGGCCAAGGTCAGCTTGTACATGGCGAGCTCGGCTTTGGGGTGGTGCGGCGCGAGGCGCAAGAAGGTCTGAAAGCGCCGCTCGGCCGCCTGGTAGTCGTGCGCGTAGTCCATGCGCAAGATGCCGATGAGCAAGATGCCCTCGAGGGCTTCGGGCTCCGAGGCGTACTCGCGCATGAAGGCGTCGAAGCAGCGCGGCGACTGGGGCCGCGTCTCGGCTTCGAGGTAGAGGGCACGGCAGCGCTCGAGCGCAGCTTGGACTTTGTGGCGGCGGTCTCGCTCGGCTTGGGCGACGAGCTCGCGGATGAGCGCCGCGCTCTCGTCGCTCGAGGGCGGCATCGCCTTGGCGCGGCGACGCGGCGGTCGGGGCGGCGCGCTCTCGGAGCTGCGTGGATCGGGCACGCGCTCGAGGGTCCGCTGCTCGGCCGACTCGGGCAGGCCGGGCACGATCCAACGCTCGGGCACGGAGCCCGACAGCGCCTGCACCGGATCGGCCAAGGGGAGGGCGGCGCCGACTTCGGGCCGGCCCACGTCGGCGAAGGTGGTGTGCGCGACGTCGAAGAGGTAGCCCGCGTCGACGGTGGCCAGACGCGCGCCGGTGCCGGGATGCAAGACCTCGACCTGGCCGCGGAGCACGGCCACGAAGGTGTGTCCTTGCTCGTCGACCTCGACGGTGAAGACCGTACCGACGACGCGGACGAGCGCGTCGGGCGTACGGATCTGCAAGATCGGATCGCTGGGCTCGCGGTCGAAGCGAACGGCGAGGCGTCCGCGCTGCAAGCTGAACTCGATCAGGTCGTGCTCGGCGCGGGTCCACTGCGCCAAGGTGCCCTCTTGCAAGTTGATGAGGACGCGACCGAAGACCGCGAGCTGGGCATCGGCGCCGTCGACCCGAAAGTGGGTGCCGGGGCGAAAGCTCTGCGGGGCGGCGGGACGGCCGGCGTGATCGACGAGCTCGGCGCTGCCGGCCACCACGCGACCAAAGGCCTGGGCGCGGTGGCCAAAGGCACCCACGCGGTCGGGGATCAAGGTGCTCGCGTCGGGGTAGCGCGGGGCGGCGCCCTCTTCGAGCACGATCTCCTCGGTCGTCTGCGGCGAGTCGACGCCGCCGCGCATACTCAGGCCGAGGGCCAAGACGACGCCGGCGGCTGCAGCCAGGGTCCCGGCCGCGCGCACCCGCGTGCGGCTTTGCTCGCGCTCGACGATGCGTTGACGGATCCCGGCGAACTCTCGCTCCAAGTCGCGTTCGCTGCGGCGGCCGGGCTCGCGCGCGGGCGTGTAGGCCTGCAGCATCACCTCGTGAAAGCGGCGACACGAGGGGCAGCCGTGACGGTGAAGCTCGTAGCGCTCGACCAGCTCTTTCGACGCGCGACCCGTGATCACCCGGTCGGCGTCGGCGCGCAGCTCTTGGCAGCGGTAGGGCGCGCTCGGGTCTCCGGTGTGGGAGTCGGGCGGCGGCGTGCGAGGGATCGCGGGCGTCACGTCTGCACCGCCTTTTTGAGCCGCTTGCGGGCGCGGGTCAGGCGGTCGCCGACGGTGGAGATCGGCCGCGACTGGATGTCCGAGATCTCCTGCAAGGTCAGGCCCTCGTAGTGATACAGGACGAAGACCTCGCACAGCTCGGGGGGCAGGCAGGCCAGCGCGCGCCGGGCTTCGTCACGGGCTTCGAGGCTGCTCGCGGCCACGCGCGCACCGCTGGCGCGCACGAAGTTGTCGAAGGCGTTGCGCACCCGGGCTTGGCGGTAGCGCTTGCGCAGAAGATTGTGGGTGGTGTTGGCCGTGATTCGATACAGCCAAGTGCGCAGGGTCGACTCGCCTTTGAAGCCGTCGAGCGCACCGAAGGCCCGGGCGAAGACGGTCTGCAAGACGTCGTCGACGTCGGCGTCTTGGCCGAGCAGGCGCACCAAGTGGGCCCGCACGCGCGCTTGGTGCAGGCGGTAGAGCTGACGCATGGCCCGCTCGTCGCCGGCGCGGGCGCGCAGCACCATCGTGCGCTCCTCGGCCGTGAGCGCCGAGAACTCCGGGCTGGGGGAGGCCTGCTCACGGCCGGCGGCCTTGACGTGCTCTGCGAGGGGGCTGCTCATCGAGGAATTGGAGGCAGGGGAGGGAGGGCGGGGGAGCTCGCGTCCCCCCTCGCGGCGCCGAGCATTCGGCGGGGGGCTGCGTCGGTCGCTCGAACTTTCGACACCAGTTTGCGAGCTCTTTTCCGAGGGGGCCACGCCAAGGAAGTGCCGCGACGCAGGCTTTTTGATCGCCTGGGTCCGAAGTGTAGCGCGAGCGGCGCGAAAACGAGGGATCCAGCGACTGGGCTCGCCCCGCCGGCCTGAGGCACACTTTGATGGTGGCGCCTTCGAGGGCAGACGCGGCGGCGCGATGGTGGGCAGCGCCCTTCGACGCGGCTTCGTGTGCGTCGATGTGCGACAAGTACACGGCCTTGGTGGAGCTGGCGAAGTGCGAGCCCCGGCCGAGCCGCGAGGCGCTGCGCCGGGTGGCGCGACGTTGGCCGGCCGCCTTGCGCGAAGCAGAGCTCGTCGCGCCGACGCGGATCGAGGCCCGCCGGGCGCAAAGCGCCGCACGGCTCGAGTCCCCGCCGGTCGAGCGGGCCGCGCTTCGAGAGGCGGGCTGGGCCGCCTTGCCGCTTTGGGCCGACTTGCACGCGCGTTTGGGCGAGCTCGCCAAGCTGCGCCGCGCGTCTCGGGGCGCGCGAGTCGATCACGCCGGGGCGCTCGCCCACCTGGATGCGCCGGCGCGCGCCCATTGGCTCGATGCCGAGACCCTGGGCCTTGGCCTCGCTGCGGGGGCGCCGCTGCGGGTGCGCCACGCCTACCTCTCGGTGGCCTGGCGCAGCGGCCTGAGCATGGCCGAGCTGGGCGCGCAGCTCTTCGAGCGCAGCGGCCGCTGGGACGCCTCGCCCGAGGACCCGGCCTGGTCACGGGTGGGCGCGCTTCGGTAGTCTGGGGCGGTGGACGCCGTCTTGCGCAACCGCATCTTGCTGGCCCTGGGGGTGACCGCGGTGGCCGTGGTCGGCGTCATGCTCCAGGGGCGCGCCACGGCGAACAGCCGCGCCGAGCTGGCCCAGCTGCGCGAACACGAGGTGACGGCGGTCTCCGCTCAGGCCACGGCCGCGCAGCGCGACATGGTCATGCACGACGACGACCGCAAGTTCCAGCGCACCTTGGACGACGACAGCGAGCGCTTTGGCCTGCAGCCGATCGCGGCCGCAGATCTCTTGGCGCCCAATCGCTACGAGCACCTCATCGAGGACAATGTCGAGCTCTCGCCCGGGCAGCGCTTCGACAGCGAGTGGGTGCAGATCCGAGCTGCGGTCGAGCCGGTCCAGTACATCAAGCGCGGCGCCGAGATCCGGGCCAAGCACTCGGTCGTCTACGTCGAGAACGTCCACGAGACGCCCATCGCGTATTTCCTCGACGTTCGCTCGGCGGACTTGGGGGGTTGCGAGGTTCGAGGCTCGCGCAGTCACAACGCGCTCGCCTTGCTGCCCGGTGAGGTCGCCGAGATCGTCGTGTGCGCGGGGACGAAGCCCGTCGAGATTCACGATCTCCAGGTGATGGAGATGAAGGCGATCGGCTTCATGTACTTGAGCTCGGTCCCGGCGCGCGCCTTTGGGCACGACGACGTGCGCGCCCAGTCACACCAAGCGCCGCGTCAGGTGCGGCGCTGCAGCCACGTCCCCGAAGAGCGGCTGCGCGAGGCCGTGGCCCAACAGCTCGTCGAATGGCGAGACCTCGCCGACTACTTCTCGCGGCACAACTGCGACCAATATCCCTGGGTCTGGGGGTACAGCTTCGCCGAGTCGCCGCTCGAGTCCTTGCCCGTCGATCGCCGCGACATCGACGAGGGCGAGCGCAAGGCCGCGCAGCCCTGAGCCGCCGGCGTCGGACTCGCGGCCCGTCCCCGCGCGTCCCAACAAAGCGGGGCTATGGGCCCATTTCGGGCGCTTTGGGCGGCCAAGAGGCCGTCTTCGTCCCTCGATGGGCCGCGAGCGCCCTTTGTATTTGAAATCGCTAGCTTTTCTGGCCTAAC
>JAUIJR010000671.1 GCA_030431075.1 Polyangia bacterium
GGGCGCGCGTGACCTCGACCCTGGATCTTCGTGCTGCCTTGGGCATCATGCGGGCGATGTCCGACGCCCTCGCGCACCGCTCCACCATCGAGTCCGCCTACGACGATCGCAGCTTGCTCGAAAAGCCCGAGGTCGCGGCCGCGGTCGAGGCCACCATCGCCGCTTTGGATCGCGGCGAGCTGCGGGTCGCCGAAAAAGGCGAGGACGGCGAGTGGATGGTGCACGCCTGGGTCAAGCAGGCGATCCTGCTCTACTTCGGGGTGGCCAAGATGGAGACCCTCGAGCTCGGCCCCTACGAGTATCACGACAAGATTCCGCTCAAGCGCAACTGGGCCGAAGCCGGTGTGCGCGTCGTGCCGCCCGCCGTCGCGCGCCGCGGTGCCTTCATCGAGCGCGGCGCCGTGCTCATGCCGAGCTACGTCAACATCGGCGCGCGCGTCGGCGCCGGTTCCATGGTCGACACCTGGGCGACCGTCGGCAGCTGCGCGCAGATCGGACGCGACGTTCACCTCGCGGGCGGCGTCGGGATCGGTGGCGTGCTCGAGCCGGCCGGCGCCAAGCCGGTCATCATCGAAGACGGCTGCTTCGTGGGCTCGCGCGCGATCGTCGTCGAGGGCGTGCACCTCGAGCCCGAGGTCGTGCTCGGGGCCAACGTCGTGCTCACCGCCTCGACGCCGGTCATCGACGTCTCGGGACCCGAGCCCGTCGAGCACCGCGGCCGCGTGCCCGCCCGCTCGGTCGTCGTCCCGGGTACCCGCCCCAAAGCCTTCCCGGCCGGCGAGTACAACTTGGCCTGCGCCCTCATCATCGGCCGGCGCAAGGAGAGCACCGACCGGCGCACCAGCCTCAACGAGGCCCTGCGCGACTTCGCGGTCTCGGTCTGATCGGCGGGGATCCACGGGTCCCGGCCCAAGACCGCCGCTGGGGCCCCTTTCGTCGCCGTCCGCGGTGCAAAGTCCGCGCGTGCCGACCTTGCGCCCTCTGGTAGGCTAATGGGAGAGGAATGTGGGAGGACTTCAAGCAACTCGTCTCCGAGTTCGACGTAGATGCCCTCGTTCGCCCGGCCGGCCCCGAGCAGTTCCTCTTGTCCCTCATCATCATGGGGATCTTGGCCTTCGTCGGCTTCGTCGCCATCAAGATGCTCTTGAACCTCGTCCGCTAGCGTCCAAAGCCATCCCCCAAGCCCGCTCATGAACGATCCCCACCGCGTCCGCCGCCATCGTGCGCGCCAGCGTCGCCAGCGAAGCGAAGCGCTGCGCGAGGCCACCGACGCGCGCGAGCAAGATCAGCGCGAGCCCCTCGCGCTGGGCCCCGGGGGATCCGCCGCACGCAGCTCAGGACCGGCCATCGGCCCGGGCGTCGGTTGGGATCACGACGCGGCCGTCGACGCGCGCGACGTCGAGTCCTGGCGCGACCCCGAAGAGACTCCGCTGACGGCCGCCTTGCTCAGCTTGTTCGCCGAGCCGGGGATCTACATGATCACCGCCCAAAGCGCGGCCGACACCCTGGCGCGTCCGCTGCCCGACGTCGAGAACGCGCTCGAGGCCCTCGCGGCCGCGGGCGAGATCCATCGCAGTGGCGAGGGCACGGCGCGCTACCACGTCACCGAGAGTCGCAAGGCCCAGCTCGAGCACATGTTCGAAGAGGCCGCCCTCGAGCTCGGCGAGACGCAAGCCCTCGCGCGCTACCAAGGCGGCGGCGTCGCCCTCTACGACGAGGGCGAAGAGCCGCGCTTGCCGGTCACGGCCGGACTCTTGAGCCTCTTTTTGCCCGGCACCGGGCAGCTACTCAACGGCGACGTCGGCCGGGCCTCGCTGGTCTTCGCCGTGTGGAGCTTGGCGCTGCTGACCCACCTCTCGCCGATCTGGACCTTTGTCGCCCTCTACGCCGGTGCCGAGGCCTTCTTCACCGCCAAGGTCCGCGGCATCGAACGCCGCCTCGAGCTCGAGTCGGCCCGCGGCGAGCTCGAGCCCAGCGAAGGCTGAGCGACTCCGACCGCGGCCGTGGCTCAGCCCGCGCGCTTGGGCGTGGCCAAGGGCAGCAAAGGCACGCGGGCCTCGCCCTCGGCGTAGAGCCAGCGGTAGGCGAACCAGCGCCCCATCACACTTTGGGTGTAGCGGCGGGTCTCGTCGTAGGGGATGGCCTCGATGAAGAGGTCCAGATCCCAGTCGCCGCGCGCCGCGATCCACTTGTCGACCGAGCCGGCGCCGGCGTTGTAGCTCGGGGCGGCCAAGGCCGCG
>JAUIJR010000136.1 GCA_030431075.1 Polyangia bacterium
ATCGACATCTGCACTCCAAACCGCAAGCCAGCCGACAGACACCCGGGGACCCGAGGCCTAAACTTGCCGAGGTGACGAACTCTCTCGAGAGGCAGTCTTCACCGGGCAGCCCTGACGAGGCTTTGGAGATGCTGGCGTCGCTTGGGGCATCGGGGGCATTGGTGGAGCATCATCGCTTGGTGTTGGAGGCGGCTCGGGCGTTGGTCGTGGGGCTGGAGCGGTTTGCGGGGCACTTTGTGGGGGCGGAGGTGTTGTTGGGGGCTTCGGTTCATGACGCTGGGAAGATTTTGTTTCCGGGGGAGATGGCAGGGCCGGGAGCGGCGCACGAGGAGGCGGGGGCGAGGCTGTTGCGGGACAACGGGATGTCTCGGCTGGCTCGCTTTTGTGTGAGCCATGGGCAGTGGCGCCGTGGGGTGCAGGGGCCGGAGGACTTGCTCGTGGCCCTGGCGGATACGCTTTGGAAGGGCAAGCGGTGCGAGGAGCTGGAGCTGCGCATCGTTGCCGACCTCGCCGCGGTCTCGGGTCGGGACTACTGGGACACGATGATCGAGCTCGACGATCTATTCGAGCACGTCGCCGACGCTGGGCCGGCTCGGCTCGCGCGCTCGCACGTGAGCGCGATCTGAGAGGAGAAGATCCCCCCGCGCCCCGTAACTCACCCCTCGTGCGCGGTCGCCGAAGCTCGAAGCACTCGCCGCTCCTCGATCGCGCAGTACAAGACCGGCACCACGAAGAGGGTCATCAACTCGATGGCCATCCCACCGACGGCCGGGAGGGCCATCGGCATCATGATGTCCGCGCCTCGCCCCGAGGACGTGATGACGGGCAGCAGGGCCAAGATCGTGGTCGCGGTCGTCATCAAGCAGGGGCGTACGCGACGTGACCCAGCCTCCAAGGTCAGCGCTCGCACCTCCTCGACCGTCGTCGGGGGCCGCTGCTCGAAGCGCTGCTTGAGGTAGGTCGCCATGACGACGCCGTCGTCGGTTGCGATCCCGACGAGGGCAATGAATCCGATCCACACCGCGACGGACATGTTCACGGGTCGAACCTGAAACAGATCGCGCGCCGAGGCTCCGAGGATCTCGAAATCGAGAAACCAGCTCTGTCCGTAGCACCAAAGCAAGATGAAGCCGCCGGAGACGGCGACGGCGACACCCGTGTAGATCACCAGGCTCGTCGACGTTCGGTGAAACTGGAGGTACAGCAAGATGAAGATCAGGGCGAGGGCTACGGGGATCAACTGCATCAGGCGGGCTTCGCTTCGCAGTTGGTTCTCGTAGGAACCCGAGAACACGTAGCTGACACCCGGGGGGAGCTCCAAAGTCCCCGCTTCGATGGCACTCTCGATGGCGGCGCGAGCTTGCTCGACGACCTCGACCTCTGCGGTATCGGACCCGCGGTCGAACAGGACATAGCTGGTCAAGAAGGTGTCCTCCGACTTGATGACCTGCGGACCTCGGACGTAGCGGATGTCGGCGAGCTGCGTCAGCGGGATCTGCTCGCCACCGCGGGTCGGGACGAGAACCCGGTGCAGCGCCTCCATGCTGTCCCGTTCCTCGCGCATGTAGCGGACGCGAACCGGGTAGCGCTCACGTCCCTCGACCGTGCGGGTGAGGGCCATGCCGCCCAAGGCGACCTGCAACACGCGCTGGACCTCGACGATCGAAAGTCCGAAGCGGCCGATGGCCTCGCGATCCAGGGCGATCTCGACGTAGGGCTTCCCGACGACCCGATCCGCAAACACACTCTCCTTGCGTACGCTCGGGACACCTCGAAGCACGGGCTCGAGGTCGAGGCCGAAGCGCTCGATCGCTTCGAGCGTCGGCCCCTTGATCTTGATCCCCATCGGAGCCCGCATTCCGCTTTGCAGCATCACGATGCGCGCGTTGATGGGCATGAGCACGGGGGCGCTGGTCAGACCGGGGCGTTCCGCCGCCTTGACGATCTCGCGCCAGATGTCGTCGGGTGAACGAATGTGCTCTCGCCACTGGCGTACGCGGGTGCCGTCCTCCTCGACGCGAAACTCCGGCTTGTACGTGATGATGTTCTCGAGCATCGAGATCGGCGCTGGGTCGAGCGCGCTGTCGACGCGACCCAGCTTCCCGACCACTCGATCTACTTCGGGGATCTGGGCGATGGCCGCGTCCATCTCGGACATGGCCTCGAGCGACTCGCCGATCGAGGCGTGGGGCATCGTCGACGGCATGTAGAGGAAGGAGCCTTCGTCGAAGGCGGGCATGTACTCCCGTCCGAAGCCAGGCAGCGCGTGAGCGACCTTGGACACCGCGGGCGTGACTCGTACGGACTGCGGGAGCCAGCCGAAGACACGATCAAATCCGAGCCAAGCCGTAGTTCCCAACAGTACGAAGCCCAGGGGGAGCAAGAGGAAGACGGCCTTGCGTCGCAGTACTCCGCCCAGCAGTCGCGGATAGGCCTTCTCGAACATCCGAAAGCCGCCGAGGACCAAGGCGAGCGCCGCCGCTACTGCTACAAAGTTGATCAACAGCCCGGACTCGGGACCGAGGGGCATCCAGTCGTCGGCGAGTAGGACGGCCACGACCAAGACGGCGACGAGGTTCTCGGTGACACTCCACAGCCGTTGCGCGCGCTGGCCAATGAAGGGCCGGGAGAGCCTGTGAACACCCATGGCCAGCACCGCAAACCCGCCGAGGGTGGTCCAGCGCAGCAGTAGGAGGCCGAGCCCGATGAACGCCCAGTCCCGGAGATGCTCGGGACGCCTGAGGGTGCGGGTCAGACGGGTAAGTCCGCTGCCGGCATCTACGGCGGGTCTGTGCGGGCGCCTCAGTACGACCAGCGCCGCCGCTGGAAGCACCACGACGGCGAGCACGAGCGCCACGCTCATCGCAAAGGTCTTGGTGTAGGCCAGCGGCGCGAACAGGCGAAGTTCCGCCGCCGAGAGCCCAAAGACGGGCAGGAAGCTGACGACGGTCGTCAACACAGATGTCGTGACCGCGGGTGCAACCTCCGCGGCGGCCGAGCGCACGATCGTGGCCCGCGATGGCTCGACGTGGCCCGCCGAGCCAGCCGCAGGATCTTCTTCGGGGTCCCCGGCTTCGCTCGAAGCCGGCTCGCGGGCCAAGGTCGCATCGGCAGCCGCGAAGCCCCCGGCTTCCTCGAGTTGTCGGTTGATGTTCTCGACGAAGACGATGCCGATGTCGACCATCGTTCCGATCGCAATGGCGATGCCACCGAGCGCCATGATGTTCGCGTCGACCCCCGTCAGTTTCATGACGACGAAGGCGCCGAGTACCCCGAGGGGGAGCATGGCGGAGATCAGCATCGAGCTGCGGAGGTTCCGCAGCATGATCAGCACGACGATGATGGTGATGAGAATCTCTTGGTACAGCGCGGTGGAGAGCGTCGACAGGGTCTCGTTGATCAGGGTCGTCCGGTCGTAGAAGGGGACGATGGTGACCTGACTGACCGTGCCATCCTCCAGAGTTCGTTTGGGCAAACCCGGTTGGATCTGTTCGATTCGCTCCTTGACCGCGGAGATGACCTCGAGCGGGTTCTCCATGTAGCGCGCGACCACAACGCCACCGACGGCGGGGGCTCCGGCGTCATCGAGTGCTCCGCGCCGGAGGGCCGGGCCGAGTGCCACGTGTCCGATGTCCCGGATCCGGATCGGAGTGTGCTCTCTCGATGCGACAACGGTCTCTTCGAGATCGGACACCTCGCGGACGAACCCGAGCCCACGGACCATGTACTCGACGGAGTTGATCTCCATGGTTCGAGCACCGACGTCGAGGTTCGAGTTGCGGACCGCGTTGACGACCTCGCTGAGCGTGACGCCGTGGGCGCGCATCGCATCGGGGTCGACGTCCACTTGGTACTCGCGGACGAAGCCGCCGATGGATGCGACCTCGCCGACCCCCGAGACCGATTGCAGGGCGTATCTGACCGTCCAATCTTGGATCGATCGCAGCTCGTCGGGGTCCCATCCGCCGACCACTTTGCCGTCGCCATCTCGGCCTTCGAGCGTGTACCAGAAGATCTGACCGAGCGCGGTCGCATCCGGGCCTAGGGTCGGGGTGACCTCGGGTGGCAAGGTGTCGGGCGGGAGTGAGGCGAGCTTCTCGAGTACGCGAGAACGCGACCAGTAGAACTCCACCTCATCGTTGAAGATCACGTAGATCGTCGAGAATCCGAACGCACTCGAGCTGCGAACCGTTCGTACGCCGGGGATCCCCAGTAAGGTGGTGGTGAGGGGGTAGGTGACTTGGTCCTCGACGTCACGCGGCGATCGACCGGGCCACTGCGTGAACACGATCTGTTGGTTCTCCCCGATGTCGGGAATGGCATCGACGGGCACCGGATCGCGCGGAATGGACTCGTCGTCGAAGTTGAAGGGCGCCACGAACACCCCGGCGGCGATCAGCATTGCCGTGAGTACCGCCACGATCAGTCGGTTCTCGATGAACCAACCGATGAGGTGCGCCCAGATGCCGCGCGGCGAAGCGGAGGCCTCGGTCAATGCTGGTGTCCTCCTGCCATCGCCGGAGTCGGGGGACCGCCGCCCGGGGTGGCGGGCATCTTCATGTAGGCCCCGACCTCCAGGACCTCTTCGACCTCACCGCAGGTCCGCATGCTTGCGCCAAAGTAGGGGTTGTCGATGGTCGCTTCAGCTTGAACCCACCGGGCGCCTTCGCTTCCCATCGCCATCGGGCAGAAGGCCACGCGCAACGAGTCATCGCTCAGGTTTCCGAAGCTGCGGAGCAACTGCAGCAGGGCGTGTGAAAGCGTCTCGAATCCGCCGCGGGCGACCTCGAGATCGGCCGACTTGGCGACGTGCGTTGCGTGTCCCCGGAGAGGCTCGGCAAGTGAGCTCCATGTGCGTTCCGCGGCCTCGGTCGAACTCAATCGCACCGCGTCTACGCTCGTCGACAACTCGGTAGCCGCGGCGGTGGCCGCGGCCAGGTCATCTGCCGCCAGCGCTCGTTGGATCTCGAGGTAGTGCGAGAGCACGGGTCGCAGCTGCTCGCGGTCGGTGTCATCGAGCTCGGTCACCATGTCCCACGGTCCGGCCTGGGTATCGTCGGGGGAGCTCATCATGCTCCGACCGCCCTTGATCTGAAGATCGGCATCCAGGGCGAAGGCCCCTTGGACGACGACCCTTTCCCCTTCCGAGAGCCCCGCGACAACCGGGTACTCGTCGACCGAGCGGGGCCCGAGTCGCACGGTTCGCGCCGTGTAGGCAGTCTGTCCTTCAACCTCGGTCTCCACGAAGACCACGGCCCGGCGCCCCGTAAAGAGGGGGGCGGTCGCAGGAACGACGAGGGGGCGACGCGCGTCCTCGCGGGCCTGGAGCGTCGCTTCGGCAAACATGCCGGGTTTGAGACGTCCCTTTGCGTTCTCGACCTCGACCCTCACCCGTACGGTCCTTCGCGTGGGGTCGACGGTGGGGTCGATGAAGGTCACCTCACCCTCGAACACCTCGCCTTCCAGGGCGTCGATGCGCAGCTCGACCGGCTGACCGACCGAGACCTGGGAGAGGTCGCTCTCGTAGGCATCGAGTTGCACCCAGAGCGTGTCGAGTTCGGCGAGTCGGTACAAAGGTCCACCCGTTGCAAGGTAGGCGCCCTCGGTGGCAATCCGTTCGATCACGGTCCCGCCGTAGGGAGACCTGATACTCACGGAGCGCCGCGGTCGCTCTTCTTTCTCCATCCGCTCGAGCTCTCGCTCGGGAACACCGATGAGGCGGAGTCGATCCCGTGCCGCTTCGAGCGCAGCCTCGGCCGCGAGACGTGACGAGGGGCTGCCCGCCGAAAGTCGGCCGACTTGGCGTCGTGCGGTGATGAGGTCTTGGTGTGCCGCGAAGACTTCGGGGCTGTAGATCTTCGCCACGACTTGGCCAGCCTTGATGTCTTCGCCCCGTGTGTTGACGTGAAGACGCTCGATTCGCCCAGCCGTCCAGGCCGTGACCGTTTTTTGTGCGGCTTCATTGGCCTCGAGGCGACCCAGGAGATGGAGGTCCGCTCGTGGCTTTGCACGCCGGACGACCTCCTGCGTGCGCACCTTGGCGAGGATCTTGGCTCGTTCCGAGAGGACGACGGTGGCGCCCTGATCACCGATCGAGTCGGCGTTGTCTGCCGCCTCCACCGGAACCAGATCCATTCCGCAGATGGGGCAGCTACCGGGCTCATCCTGCCGGATCTGGGGATGCATGGCGCAGGTCCAGACTTGGGCTTTGGCCGCGCTTTCAGCGTTCGAATCTCGAGCGAGAGGATCGGAGTTCGCCGCTTCCTCGGCGTCGGAACCGCCAAAGGCGAAAGCGCCAAGGAGTACCCCGGAGAAAAACGTCACGAGACCCATCCAGGTCCGGCGACGCGAGCTGCTCGAGGTGGAGTTTGCGCTCGTGTTCTCTTCAGTTTGCTGGGGCATCGAGCGCATCCTCATCGGTCGTGGTGGCGCCCGAGGGGCCGGGCGCGGGTTCGGGGTTCAACTTTGGGTCGTCGATCACGGGGACCTCACCGCGCGCGACCGAGGCTCCCACGGTGAACTCGAGGTGGGCCCAGGCCGTGGCGTGCTGGGCCAGGCTTCGAACGAGTTCGATCCGAAGTTCGAGCAGGTCACGCTGTGACAAGAGGGCTTGGGCGACCGAGCCTCGGCCTGTGGCGTAGCTTCCCAGTACCGAGTCGTACGCCGCTTCAGCCTGAGGCAGGAGCGTGTTTGCGTACAGGGTGTGCCGTCGTGCGCTGTCGCGGACCAAGGAGAGCTGGAGTTCCAAACGCGCGAGAGCACGGTCGACGGCCGCATCCCGATCGGCGAGTCGTGCTCGGGCGGTCGAAGCAGCGGCGCGTTCCGCCTCCCCGTAGTTTCGCTGCCAGAGGGGAACTCGCAGACCTGCGCCGACGGCGACGGCGTCCTGGCCACTGCCGGGGACGCCTGGCGTCGAGGCCGGGTCCGTCACCACCCACTCGGCCCGCAGGCTGAAACTCGGAAAACGATCGGCGCGCGCGGCCCGGGCGAGCTCGTCGGCGGCGCGCGCGGCTTCGCCGATTGCCTCGACGTCGGGGTGCTCGTGAACCATCGAACGAAGCTCGTCTACGCCAGGGTCTGGAAGGGAAAGAGAGGGCGGCGCATCAGTCGTGGGCGTCGCGGTGCCGGGATCCAGGCCAGTGACGGCACGGAGCTCGGCAGCGGCCGCAAACTCCCGTTCGTCGAGTGCGAGCAGCGCGTCCTCCAAGCGAGCGGCGGCGAGATCGATCTGCTGCTGGTCGGCCAGCGTGGCGCCGCCGGTCGCCAGCCGGCCGAGGGCGGTTTCGGAGAGGCCGCGAATGATGACCAGGTGCTCGCGGTGGATCCCTCTCAGTTCTCGGATGAGCCACAACGACCAGTAGGCCTCGGTGACGCGAGCTTGGATCTCGAGCGCCTTGGCTTCGAACTCCAGTTGCTTCGCGCGGGCGAGTGATGCTGCGGCACCCGCACCGGCGCCGAGCTTCGAGGGCCACGGGAAACTCTGTTCGAGTCCCAGCTTGGCGCGTTGCGGCCCGACCCGCGTCTCTACGGATCGGATGAAGTAGCTGAAGCTGATCGTGGGCTCGGGGAGTCTTCGTGCGCGGGAAATCTGGAGCACCGAGGCTTGCCAGCGCTCGAAGGCAGCTCGCAGCTCGGGCGCATCCGACATGGCGAGCGCGGTGTAGTTGGCCAAGCTCCCGGTCGGTTCAGCTTGCCTCGGATCCGCGCGATCTTTGGACGGCTGCGCCACGGGACTCGTTTCCGTCGCCAGGTCCGAACGCACACTGCGTTCGAGTGAAGTCGCGCAGCTTGGCCCGAGCGAGAGGGCTCCTGCGATCAACAGGCGAGGCAAAACCAGTCGAGACCTGCGCGTTGACATCTTCGTGTGGTGGCGTCCACCGGTCACACGGTCGGGCCGGTGGGGTGGCTGACGGCCAGTGTAGCTGGCCTAGCATATCGACGGGGACCACACACCCGCGGTCGCAGTCACGGGGGGTCGATCGTCGGTGCGACGCCGCGGGGGCCGCGGCGGAGTTCCACAATAGTCTCGGCCGCGACGTTTGGATGAAGACTTTTCTCAAGCTCGGCCAGAGGACGGGCGTTGTTCTTCGAAAGCTTCGGGTCCTCCCGTTGTCCCTCGACACAAAGATGACTACACCGAGCTCGTGAACGAGACGATTGGAACCCGCTTCGCGCTTCTCATGGCCTCGATGGGGGTGAGTGGGGCGTGCACTCCCACACCGACCAACCCACCCGAGAACGCGGCGCCGTCGACCGACGAGGAGGCCGACAAGGCCGAGCACCAGTGTGGTGACCACGCCGAGGGCGCGTGCGCAGGCATGGCGAAAGACGAAGCGGCCAAAGCAGATCCGCAGCTGCTCGTTCGCTCCTTGACCGTGGCGACGGGTGACTTTGCCGAGGTCAACTTCATCTTGGAGAAGGGGGCGAGCATCTCCGCCCAGTATGCGGTCGCCAACGGACAGACCGAGTGGAACGTCCACAGCCACGACGACAACCACGAGACCATCATCCATTCGGAGGGGACCGACGCGAGTGGCGTCCTCGAGTTCGTCGCCCCCGCCGACGGCGTGTACTCCTTCCTCTGGGTGAATCAGGGACCGACCCCCATCGAGCTCGACGTCGATGTTTCTCTGTCCGAGGGTGCACGAATCCACTCATGGGTTCCGGCGCAGGAGTGAGCGGAAAAGATCATCTCCGCGCTCGAAACCCCGCGTCCGCCTGCGGCATCCAGGCCCACACCCCGACGCCCCCACCTCGCTTCGAAGAAGCCCTCTCATGAACCACCACGACCCGAACCATAAGCATCACCGGCACTCTCACGAGGGCGAGCCGCCCGCAAGCTCGAGCCTACGCGACCCGGTGTGTGGGATGAGCGTCGACGAGAACAGCAAGCACCGCGTCGAGCTCGAACGCGAGACCTACTACTTTTGCTCGGCGGGCTGTCGAAGCAAGTTCGCCGCGGACCCGAGCAAGTATCTCGAGCCAAAGCGGGAGGACGCGAAGGCGACGAGCAGCGACGTGACGTTCACCTGCCCAATGCACCCCGAGGTAGAGCAGTTGGGTCCCGGCGACTGTCCCAAGTGCGGGATGGCGCTCGAGCCGAAGGGGGTCCCGCCCACCACGACCAAGACCGAATGGACCTGTCCCATGCACCCCGAGATCGTCAGGGACGCGCCGGGAGACTGCCCGAAGTGTGGGATGGCTCTCGAGCCGCGGACCGTGACGGACGAGGCCGAGGATCAGAATCCCGAACTGCGTGACATGACACGGCGATTCTGGTTCGCGGCGGCGCTTTCGGTTCCCCTCGTGACGATCGTGATGCTCGACATGCTCCCGAGCCGCCCGATCTCGTCGTTCCTTCCAGGCCGCACCCGAAGCTTCGTCGAGCTCGCGCTGGCGACGCCCGTCTGTCTTTGGTCGGCGTGGCCCTTCTATGTCCGCGCGGTCAAATCGATCAAGAACCTCAGCCTCAACATGTTCACTCTGATCGGCCTCGGGGTCAGCGTGGCGTACATCTACAGCCTCGTCGCAACCCTCGTGCCAGGGGCGTTTCCGGATTCCTTTCGCGGGCACGGCGGAGAAGTGGCCGTCTACTTCGAAGCGGCGGCCGTGATCGTGACCCTCATTTTGCTTGGGCAGGTGCTCGAGCTGAAAGCCCGCAGCCAGACGAGCGCGGCCATCAAGAAGCTACTTGGGATGGCCGCGAAGACGGCGCGGCGGATTCGAGAGGATGGTACGGAAGAGGATGTTCCGTTGGACGAAGTGCAGCCGGGCGATCGGCTTCGAGTTCGACCTGGCGAGAAGGTGCCCGTCGACGGCAAGGTCCTCGAAGGGACGAGCCACGTCGATGAGTCGATGGTCACCGGTGAACCGATCCCCGTCGAAAAGAGCTCGGGCGATGAAGTAATCGGCGCGACGGTCAACGGGACCGGGGGCCTCATCATCCAAGCAGAGAAGGTCGGAGCCGAGACCCTCTTGTCCCGCATCGTAACGATGGTCGCCCAGGCACAGCGAAGTCGTGCGCCGATCCAGAAGCTCGCCGACGTGGTCGCGGCCTACTTCGTTCCCGCGGTCATCCTCGTGGCCATCGTCACCTTCGGCGTCTGGGCTCTTTTCGGGCCCGAGCCCCCGATGACCTACGCCCTGATCAACGCCGTAGCCGTCCTCATCATCGCTTGTCCGTGCGCGCTCGGTCTCGCCACGCCCATGTCCATCATGGTCGCAACGGGGCGGGCCGCTTCGTTGGGGGTCCTGTTCAAGAACGCGGAGGCCATCGAAGTCCTGCGGAAGGTCGACACCCTCATCGTCGACAAGACGGGCACCTTGACCGAAGGTCGGCCTGCACTCGTCACCGTCGAGCCTGCGCAGGGCATGGACGAAGCCGAACTGTTGCGCGTGGCCGCGGCCTTGGAGCGAGGAAGCGAACACCCGCTCGCCGAAGCCATCGTTCGCGGCGCCGAGGAGCGCGGGGTTCGGCTCCCCGGTGTCACCGATTTCGCTTCGGTGACCGGGAAGGGGGTCAAAGGAACGGTCGATGGCCGGAGCGTCGCCTTGGGCAACGCGGCCATGATGACCGAAGTCTCCATCGACACGAGCCCGCTCACGGCAAGCGCCGAGGCCCACCGTGGGGGCGGACAAACCGTCATGTTCGTTGCCATCGACGGTGCCCTCGCGGGCCTCGTCGGAGTCGCCGACCCGGTCAAAGAGAGTACCCCCGAAGCGATCTCGGCGTTGCACGCCGAGGGACTTCGGGTCGTGATGCTCACGGGGGATAATGAGACCACGGCGAAGGCGGTCGCGGAGAAGCTGGGCATCGACGAGGTCATCGCCGGAGTCCTGCCGGACGAAAAGGCAGCCAAAGTCGAGTCGCTACAAGCCGAGGGGCGCATCGTGGCCATGGCGGGTGACGGGATCAACGACGCGCCCGCGCTGGCCCGCGCACACGTCGGGATCGCCATGGGGACGGGTACGGACGTGGCCATGGAAAGCGCCGGCGTGACGCTGGTCAAAGGAGACCTTCGTGGCATCGTGCGAGCTCGGAAGCTCTCGCAGCAGACGATGGCGAACATTCGTCAGAACCTCTTCTTTGCCTTCGCCTACAACACAGCCGGGGTCCCGATCGCTGCGGGTGTGCTTTACCCCTTCTTTGGGATTCTGCTTTCCCCGATGTTCGCCGCTGCCGCCATGAGCCTCAGCTCGGTCTCCGTCATCGGGAACGCGCTTCGACTGCGAAAGGTGGAGGTGTGAGCGAGCGGTCCGCCAAGTACGAGAAGGGGAGTCTGAGCCTGTTCGCCACGGTGGCGATGGGCACGGGCGTCATGATCGGTGCAGGAATCTTCGCGCTAACGGGACAGGTCGCCGAACTCGCAGGGGGACTCTTCCCCCTGGCCTTCATCATCGCCGCGGCCATCAGTGGCCTCGCCGCGCACAGCTACATCAAAGTGGCGGGCGAGTATCCCTCCGCGGGGGGCATCGCCATGATCTTGCGCAAGGCCTATGGGCCGTCGACGGTGACCGGGGCTGCGTCGCTCTTGATGGCCCTTTCGATGGTCATCAACGAGAGCTTGGTTGCTCGAACCTTTGGCAGCTACACCCTGCGGCTCTTCCCGGGGGAGGTGGACGAGGTGTGGGTGCCCGTGCTCGGCGTTGGGCTGATCGTGCTGGCCTTTGTCGTCAACGTCGCCGGAAACAAGGTCATCGGGACAATCTCCAATGTTGCCGCCGTACTCAAGATCGGTGGGCTCCTCGTCTTCGCGTCGATTGCAGTGGCGGCCTCCGGGATCGACCTCCAGATCCAGCCGTGGCCCCCGTCGGGCGATCCAACGGCGGCCAGCTTCGTCGGGGCAATCGCCCTGGCCATCCTGGCGTTCAAGGGCTTCACCACGATCACGAACAGTGGCGACGAAGTGGTGGAACCCCAGAAGAACATCGGCCGCGCGATTCTGATCTCGCTGGCGATCTGCCTGGTCGTCTATCTCGCCGTCTGTCTCGCCGTGTCCTCGAGCTTGACGCTCGAGGAGTTGGTTGCCGCGAAGGACTACGCTC
>JAUIJR010000672.1 GCA_030431075.1 Polyangia bacterium
GCGGACCCCGACCCAAAAGGCTGCCGCCGCCGCCAAGTGAGCGAGCCGAGCGGAGCCAGCCAGCGCGCACGAGCCATCGAGAGTTCAACATGAACGACAAGCAAACGAGCGAACCGAGTCCCGATAACGCCGCCGACGCAGCCGATCTCCAAGAACGGATCACCGAGGCCGTCCCCGTCGTCCGCTCCTTTTTGGAGACGGTGCTCGGGCTGATGGGCGTCGAGGTCGAAGTCGACATCGACGAAGAAGAGAACGGCCTGCACTGCGATCTGAACACCAGCGACGAAGAAGGCGGCCTGTTGATCGGCCGTCACGGCGCGACCTTGGACTCGCTGCAGTACCTGACCTTGCGCGTGCTTCAAGCCGAGGGCTTGGGCCGCATGCGAATCACCTTGGACGTCGGGGGCTACCGCGGCCGCCGCGAGAAGGCCCTGCGCGACAAGGTCAAAGACGTGGTGCGCCGCGTCAAAGACTCGGGCCGCCCCTACCACTTCGATCCGATGAGCGCGATGGAGCGCCGGGTCGTGCACATGGCGATCACCGAGCACGACGGACTGCGCACCGAGTCCGAGGGCGAGGGTCGCCGTCGGCACGTCGTTGTTTTCCCCTCCTAGTCGAGGCCGGAGTCTCGGGCTCGGCGCCGCTGCGGCAGCGTCGGGCAAAGGCAGATGATGCCCGCGACACAGCCCTCGACGATCGTTGGCGTCGCCACCGGCTCGGCCGACGGCGGCGTGGCGATCTTGCGCCTCTCGGGTCCGCGAGCGCTGGAGATCGCGCGCGGCCTCGTGGGTGAGCTGCCGGCGCCGCGCCGCTTGCTTCGGCGGGGCCTGGCCTTGGGTGAAGGTGGGCACGAAGACGCCCTGGTCGTACAGATGCCGGGCCCGGCCTCGTTCACCGGGGAAGACGTCGTCGAGCTGCACGTGCATGGCGGCGAGACCAACGTGCAGGAGATCCGCGACGCGCTCTTGGCCGCCGGCGCGCGTGCAGCCGGGCCCGGCGACTTCACGCGTCGCGCCTTCGAAAACGGCGTGCTCAGCTTGGCGCAAAGCGAGGGCGTCGCCGCGCTGATCGGGGCGCAGACTCGAGCCGGCGCCGCCCAGGCTCGGCGACTGATCGCGGGCGAGCTCGGCAAGCAGGTGCGGGAGGTTGCGGTGTCGGTGGCCGAGCTGCGCACCGAGGTCGAGGCCTATTTGGACTTTCCCGACGACGTCGATGATCAGCTGGGCGTCGCGTGGGCGGAGCGTATTTCGAAGCTGCACGAGCGAGTGGACGACTGGCTGTCGCGATTCGAGCTCGGCCGACGCGCGCGCGAGGTGCCGCGTGTGGTCCTGGCCGGGGCGCCGAACGCCGGCAAGAGTTCACTGTTCAACGCGCTGTTGGGACACAGCCGGGCGATCGTCGCCGACCGGCCCGGGACGACGCGGGACTTCGTGGAGGCGCGCTTGGAGCTGGGGCGGCACGCGGTCGAGCTCGTCGACACGGCCGGGCTGCGCGACGCCGACACCGACGAGATCGAAGCGGAGGGGATCGAGTTTTCTCGGGCCCAGCTGGCGGGGGCGGACCTCGTGTTGTGGATCCGGGCCGCGGATGAGGCCGACGCGGAGCCGCCAGTCGCGGAGGCCTTCGGACCCTCGTGGGAGCTGCGAAGCAAGTGCGATCTCGAGGCGGAGCAGGACTCGACTCGCCAAGGCCTGGCCGTGTCGGTGAAGCGACCCGAGAGCGTCGATGCACTGCGTGAAGCCTTGGCGAGCTGGGTCCGCGGTCAGGGCCGCGCGCCATGGGTGGGCCTGGCGCGGCACCGAGCGGCGGCGAGTGAAGCGGCGACGGCCTTGGCCGAAGCCGCTTCGCTGGCGGGCGGCGGCGCGGTCGAGCTGCTCGCCTTTGCCTTGCAAGTCGCGCAGCAGCGGCTCGAAGAGATCGAAGGGCGCAGTCGGCTCGGGCCGGTCGGCGCCGAGGTGCTCGACGCGATCTTCTCGACCTTTTGTATCGGGAAGTAGTCGGCGATGCGCCTTTTGCTCGTGCCTTTGCGTGCGAGCTCTCGAGCTTAGGGCAGGCGGCGTAACCAGCTGTCGTCGCGGGGATCGTGCGCGTGGGGGAGTACCCCGAGGCAAGGCACACCGGCGTGCGCTTCGAGCACCGCGAGGTTGTCGCGGGTGGAGGGATCGAGGGTCGCGTCGACGGGCTGCGTGGTCGAAAGGATGAATCCGACACAGGTCAGGCCGCGCCGGT
>JAUIJR010000673.1 GCA_030431075.1 Polyangia bacterium
TGATCACCATGTCCTTGCGGCCGCGCGTCGAGATGATGACTTTCTCGCCGGCGCGCACGCGCAGGATCTTGGCTTGGAAGCTGTCCTTGTCGGCCCAGACGAACTGACCGCCAAAGGATTTGGCTTCGAAGGGCTCGGCGTAGTCCGAATCCTCGTCGCTGAGCTCCTCGACCTCTTCGGTCTCGGCCTCGACCTCCTCGGCGCGTGTCATGAGCCGGAAGGGTACAAGCTCTGCGTCGCCAGCAAAAGGCACAGACGCGGGGCGACCCGTCTCGGCGAGCTCTCCGCTCAGCCTCCCCTCAGCCACCGGGGCGCTGCGCGGAGGGGGTGCCAGAGGCGCCGCCTGGTTTTTGGGCCGCGGGCTTTTGCGGAGCTTGAGCCGCGGGCTCTTTTTCGCCCTCGGCGTCTTCTTCGGCCTCGGGCTCGGGCTCGGCTTTTTCCTCGGGCTCGTCGTCCTTGGCGGCCTCTTCCTCGCCCTCGGACGCCTCACCGCCTTCTTTGTCAGCCTCGTCCTCGCCTTGGCCGGCGACCGCACCGGCGGCCGGGCCTTCGGGGGGCTCTTCGACGTAGCCCGACTCGGCCTCGCCGGACTCGAGCGGGTTGGCCTTGGTCACGGCGTCGAGGGCGATGGCGGCCCGTCGCGCGGCGTCGTGGTCCCACTGGTCGACTTGGCCGTTGCCGTCGATGTCGTAGCCCACGCGGTCGACCTTGCCGGCGACGTAGTGGACGAACATGTCCGCGCGCCCGTCGAAGTCGCGGTCGTTCTCGACGCGGACCAAGCGGCCGGCGTCGTAGCGGCGCCAGGTATCGACGTAGCCGTCGTTGTTGAGGTCTTGTTCGAGCAGATAGACCTTGCCGTCCTTGCTGTAGCGGCCGGCGTCGATACGCCCGTCGTGGTCTTGGTCGTACTGCTCGCGGCGCAGCTCGCCGTCTTGGTAGTGAAAAAAGGCGTCGAGGCGACCGTCGAAGTTGAGGTCGGCCTGCTTGCAGGTGATCTGGCCGCCCGCGTCGTACAAGGTGATCAGGTCGGCCCGGTTGTCGTGGTTGGTGTCGATCTGATCGGCCCGCTTGCCGCGTCGGTCGCAAAAGGTGCCGTCGACCACCAGCGACTTCATCTGGCTGAGATCGCGCGGGTCCTCCCAGGGCGTCGGCGCGGAGTTTGCGCCACCGTCGGGATCCTGGCTGCCTTGCCCTTGGCCTGCACACCCGGTCGAGCCCAGGCCCAGAGCCAGGCCCAAAGCCGCGAAGCATGAAGGGGCGAGCGCGAGTTTGGGCACGGCGCTACTTTAGGGGGGCGGACCAGGCCGGGCAAGCGGCCGCGAAGGGGAGGGGAGGCCGGCCCTTCCTTGGCCCGGGCACCCTGGCCTGAGGCCCCGATTGTGGTACCTAGCGGCCCCCACGCCCCCACCATGAGCGACGACTCCGCCAACGCGGCGCCAGTTCAGGCGCACATCCGCAGCTTCTGCATCATCGCCCACATCGACCACGGCAAGAGCACCTTGGCCGACCGATTGATGGACGCCGTGGGGCTGATCGAAGAGCGCGACAAGCAGGCGCAGTACCTCGATCGCATGGACATCGAGCGTGAGCGAGGCATCACGATCAAGGCCCAGACCGTGCGCATGCCCTACAAGCATGACGACGGCCGGGAGTACCAGCTCGACTTGATCGACACGCCGGGACACGTGGACTTCGGCTACGAAGTCTCACGCTCCCTGGCCGCCTGCGAAGGCGCGCTGCTGGTGGTGGACGCGGCCCAAGGGGTCGAGGCGCAGACGCTGGCCAACGTCTACTTGGCCCTGGACGCCGAGCTCGAGATCATTCCGGTCATCAACAAGATCGACCTGCCTTCGGCCGACGTCGATCGGGTCAAAGAAGAGATCGAAGAGATGATCGGCTTGGACGCGAGCCAGGCCATCTGCGTGAGTGCCAAGACGGGGCAGGGCATCGACGAGCTGCTCGAGGCCATCGTGACCTTGATTCCGCCTCCGCGCGCGGATCCCGACGCGAAGCTGCAGGCCCTGGTCATCGACAGCTGGTGGGACATCTACCGCGGGGTCATCTCGATGGTCCGCGTGGTCTCGGGGCGTCTCGAGCCCAAAAAGCGTGACGTCCGCTTCCGGGCGACGGGCAAAGACTTCGAGGTGTTGGAGACGGGGGTGTTCTCGCCCGAGATGAAAAAGCTCCCGGCCCTCAACGCCGGCGAGGTCGGCTACGTCATCT
>JAUIJR010000137.1 GCA_030431075.1 Polyangia bacterium
ACGAGGACGCGGGCGAGGGGGACCTCGAGCTCGAGGTGCAGATCTCGAGCAGCGAGGACTTCGGCGACTACGTCGCCATGGAGGTGACGGCGCGCGCCGATCGTGACCGCACCGTGCGGGTGCAGGCCACCGAGCTCGAAGCCGGGCAGTTCTACTTTTACCGCTTCGTCTACCGCCGGGCCGACGGCGCCTTCGTCAGTCGCACCGGGCGCACCAAGACGGCGCCTTCGCCCGACGCCGACACCCCGGTGCGCTTCGCCTTCGTCTCTTGCCAGGACTTCAACGGGCGCTGGTACAACAACTACCTCGCCATACTCGAGCAAGAGCTCGACTTCGTAGTGCACCTCGGCGACTACATCTACGAGACGACCGGGGATCCCTCCTTTCAGATCGAGTCCGAGGAGCGAAGCATGCGCTTCGTCGACGAGGCCGGCGCCATCGTCTTCAACGCGGGGAGCGAAGACGAGTACTTCGCGGCCAAGAGCCTCTCGAACTACCGCCAGCTCTATCAGGTGTACCGCGGCGACGCGGCCTTGCAGGCCGTGCACGAGCGCTTCCCCATGCTCGTGATCTGGGACGACCATGAGTTCTCCAACGACTGCCACGGGGCCAACGGCACCTACTTTGGTGGCGCCGTCGACGAAGAGGACTTCGATCGACGCAAGGCGGCCAACCAAGCTTGGTTCGAGTACATGCCGGTGGCCTACCGCGCGGGGGCCGACTTCGAGTTCGACCCGGCCGCGAGTTTTCCGGGCGACCTCGACATCTACCGGAACTTTCGCTTCGGGCAGCACCTCGAGCTCTTTTTGACCGACGCGCGCAGCTATCGCTCCGATCACCCGGTCCCCGAAGGCGCGCTGCCCGGGACCGTCGGCGCCACCGAGGCCGAGCTGATGGCCGCCCTGGGCGAGATCCCGGCGGCGGCAAATCCCTACGTCGCCGACATCGACGCCCTCGACGGGGGCAGCTACGCCCAAGCGATCCGCGACGGGGCCGACACGCTGGGCATCGACGCCGCCTTGGTCACCGGCGCCATCTCGGCGAGATGGATCGACGCCATGATCAGCGAGCTCGGCGCCGCCTTGCCGGCGGTCGACACCAGCGGACTGCCGCGCGGCATCGCCTTCGTCGACTGCGGCAAGAGCTCACAGTACAGCTCCTTTGGCTCGCGCAGCTTGGTCGTCAAGCCGGCTCTCGACGCCTACATGGCCGCGCGCTTCGAGGCCACCGGTGGCGAGAGCGAGCAGGTGCTCGGCCCCGATCAGGAGGCCTGGTTCTTCGACGCGGTCGAGAGCTCCGAGGCGACCTGGAAAGTCTGGGGCAACGAGTTCCCCTTGAACCAGTACGCGGTGGATCTGAGCGCGCTGGGCGGCATCCCGGCCGAGTTCGCCCAGCTCTTTTATCTGACCATCGACCAGTGGGAGGGGCAGCGCAACCGACGTAGCGCGGTCATCGAGCGCTTGGCCCAAACCCCCAACGTGGTCGCCATCACCGGGGACATCCACGCCTTCGGCGTCGGCACGCCGACCAACCACGACGCCAGCGCCAAGATCCCCGAGCTCACCACCAGCTCGGTCTCGAGCGGCAACTTCCGCGAGGAGCTCTTTTCGACCATCGCGTCGAGCGACTCGCTTTCGGAGTTCTCCTCGGCCACGACCTTGGCCTCGGCCGTCGACGATATCTTGGCCTTTGGCACGAACCCCTACTTGGCCTGGACCGAGTCGACGCAGCACGGCTTCGCCGTGGTCGAGGTCGCCGCCGGCGAGCTGAGCTGCACCATGCAGATCTTGCCCGAAGAGTTCATCAAGGCCGACTACGCCGATCGACTCGGCGAGCTGCGCGGCGCCTACACGCAAGAGCGCTTCCGCGTGCTGGCCGGCAGCCCCGAGGTCGAGCGCGAGATCGACGGCACTTGGCGCCGCTGGGATCCGGCGGCCCGGCAGTGGGTCTGAGTCCGGCGCGGAGCCGCCCCCAGCGCGCGGCCGCGGGCGGTGCGGGTCTTTAGGCCCAGCCGTGTTGTTTGGCCTGCTGCAAGAGCTGCCAGCTCTCGAAGGCCAAGATGCCGAACATGATCGCCATGAAGGTCGACTTCCAGACGATCATGCCGAAGGCGGCGAGGGCCACGGCCGCGCCCAAGGAGATCTTGAGGCTCAAGCCCAGCGCGTCGCGGGGGCGAAACTTCTCGAGGATGGTCTGCGCGATGGCGCCACCGTCCAGCGGTTGGATGGGGGCGAGGTTGATGATCCCCCACAAGATGTTCATGAACAAAAGGTAGTAGATGAAGGCGCCGGCGCGGCCTTGGCTGATCGGCGGGCCCTCACCCAAGGTCCAGCCGAAGCCCGGGATGGTCACGCTGTGCCCGCTGAGCAAGACGGCGCCCAAGATGAGGCTGCCCAAGATGAAGCCGGCGCCCGGCCCCGAAAAGGCGATCAGCGCGCGCGGCATCTTCTTACGATGCGTCGGCGTGTAGATGGCCAGGCCGCCCATGCCGTGCAGCACGACGTGCGGGGGCCAGCCGTAGGCCTTGGCGACCAGGGCGTGGCCGAACTCGTGCACCAAGATCGAGACCAGCATGGCCGCGGTCCACAGCACGACGTTCATGGCGCCGCCGCGCAAGGCGAAGCCCAAAAAGAGCGCGGCCAACCAAAAGAAGGGGTGGATCCGAACGGGGATGCTGCCGACCTTGAATTCGACGTCGAAGCGCGAGCGGGGGGGTTCGGCGAGGACCACGATCGAAAGCTAGCACCCGAGGGGCGATCGCGCCTCATTTGTGGCGTGCGGAGGCCTTGGGCTTCTTCTTGGCCGAGGCCTTCTTTTTCGAGCTGCGGCCGGCGGCCTCTTCGGCGATCCGCTTCTTGCTCGCGGCCCAGCCGCAGATCGGGCAGCCGCTGAGGTCGTGTCCACGCGCCGGGCAGTGCTCGCGGCCGAAGAAGATGATCTGCAGGTGGACGTCGTTCCAGCGATCTTCGGCGAAGAGCTTTTTGAGGTCGGCTTCGGTCTTCTCCACCGTGCTCCCGTCCGAGAGCCCCCAGCGCGCGGCCAGGCGGTGGATGTGGGTGTCGACCGGAAAGGCGGGGACGCCGAAGGCCTGGGCCATGACCACGCTCGCCGTCTTGTGTCCCACGCCGGGCAGGGCCTCGAGGGCCTCGAAGTCGGCGGGCACCTCACCGCCGTGCTGCTCGACCAAGATGCGGCTGAGCGCTTGGATGCGCTTGGCCTTGCCCGGCGCGAGCCCACAGGTCTTGATCGTCTCGAGGATGGCGTCGACCTCTTGGCGGGCCATGTCGCGCGGGTTGTCGGCCAAGGCGAAGAGATCGGGGGTGACGATGTTCACGCGCGCGTCCGTGGTCTGCGCCGACAAGAGCACGGCAACCAATAAGGTGAAGGGGTCGCGGTGGTCCAGCGGCACCGGGGGATCGGGGTAGAGCTCGTCGAGGATCTCGGAGATCCGCGCCGCCTTCTCCGCGCGCGTCATGGGGCGTTCATAGCAAAAAGGGGCGTCGGGTGAAGCCCCCGCGCTGCTATCTTGCGCCCCATGAGCGAGCTGGATCCCCAAACGCGGGCGCGCATCGAGGCCCTGGTGGCCGTGGACGAGGTCGTCTTGTTCATGAAGGGCGGGCGAGGGGCGCCGCAGTGCGGCTTTTCGGCCCAGGTGCTGGAGATCCTCGACGACTACGTCGATCGTTTCGCCGTCTTCGACGTGCTCGCCGACGAGGGCCTGCGCGAGGGGGTCAAGGCCTTCTCGGAGTGGCCGACGATCCCGCAGCTCTACGTCAAAGGCGAGTTCGTCGGTGGCGCCGACATCCTCGCGCAGATGCACGCGAGCGGCGAGCTCAGCCAGGTGCTGGGGGCGCGCCGCGAAGCTCCGGCCCAGCCCAAAGTCGAGGTCAGCGAAACCGCGGCCGCGCAGATCGAAGCGGCCATGGCCGACTTGCCCGACGACGTGCTGCGCTTGGCCATCGACTACCGCTACCACAACGATCTCTCGATCGGTCCGGCCGAAGAGGACGACGTGGTGGTCGAGTGCGGGCCCATCGCCGTGCATTTCGACCCGACCTCGGCGAAGCGCGCCGACGGCTTGCGCTTGGACTTCGTCACCAACGCGCAGGGGACGGGCTTCAAGATCGACAACCCGAATGCGCCGCCGGCCGTCCAAGACATGAGCGTCGAGACCCTGGCCGAGCGCCTGCGGGCGGGGGCCCGCGTCTACGACGTGCGCACCCCCGAAGAGCGCGACCAGGCCTGCATCGAGGGCACGCTGCTCTACGACGAGGACGCGCAACGAGAGATCGAGCGCCTGTCCCGAGACACGCCGCTGATCTTCCACTGCCACCACGGGGGGCGCAGCGCGGCCGCGGCCGAGCACCATACGCGCCTCGGCTTCGTCGAGGTCTACAACGTGGTCGGGGGCATCGACGCCTGGTCGCAGCGCGTGGACCCCACAACGCCGCGCTACTGAGCGCGCTCACGCCCGCTGGGCATCGTCGATCAGCTGGCCGGTGCGTGCCCACACGGCGGCCGACCACTCGGGATCCGCCGCGCTGGCTGCGATCTGCGAGGGGCGCAGCATGTGGTGGTAGCGACCGCTTTGCCCCTCGAGCTCGGGGCTGATGGCCAGGTAGACCACGGCCTTGGCCGCCTGCTCGGGCGAGCGAAAGCCGGCGCGCATGATCGGGTCGAGCACGGGGCGCAGCCAGCTCGGGGCATCGCGGGCGATCTGCGTCGCCACCGGGCCGGGACACAAGCTGTGCACGGCCAACCAAGGCGCGCGGCCGTTCATCTCGCGGTCGAAGTGCGCGGCCAGGGCACACAGCTGGTGCTTGCTGCGTCCGTAGTACTTCATGCCCTGGCGCATCCCGAAGTCCTCGAAGCGCCCGAGGGCGGCGAGGGGCAGGGCCTCCGCGCCGCGATGGGCTTCGGAGCTGACGATGACCACGCGCGGCATGGCGCGCCCCGCTTCGGCCGGGATCAGGCAGCCGTCTTCGACCAAGCGCTGCATCAAGCGACGGTTGGCCAGCACGTGCACGGCGAACATCAGCTCGAAGCCCTGCGGGCTGCGCTGGGCCTGGGCCGGCATCAAGCCCGCGTTGAGGATGACGAGGTCGAAGGGCGCTCGCGTGCGCAGGCGCTCGCAAAGGGCGTCGACGGCCTCGAGGTCGGCCAAGTCGACGCGCTCCATCGAGATCCGTGTGTTGCCCGTCTCGCGCGTGAGCTGCTCGGCGGTCTCGGGGATCCCCGAGCGCCCGGCCAAGACCAAGGTCGCGCCGCGCCGGGCCAGGTCGCGCGCGGTGGCCAAGCCCAGGCCCGCGTTCGCGCCCGTGATCAACACGCGACGGCCGTCGAGACGAAGCGCCGGGTCGACCGGCGCACGCGCGTCCTCGCCTTTTTGCTTGCCGGTGGCCAGGTCCCAAAGTCCGGTCAAGGTCGCGCGCAGGGGACCTTGGTGCCCGACGCCGAGCGCCTTCGTGCTGCCTTGGCGCTCGGCCGGGCGGGGCATCGTTGAGGGGGCCGGCGCGGGCGTGCGCCCGAGCTCCCGCATGAAGCCCAAGCGCGCCTCGATCGTCGCCTCGTCCAGCTCGAAGTCCTCGAGGGCGTAGCGGTGTCGGCCGTAGCGATGCTGGGGCGCGGACTGCTCGAGGCGCGCTGCCCGAGCGCGCGCTTCGTCGTCGAAGCGAAGGCCCGCCGCCGCGTAGATCCGGGCGAGCTGGGCCGGCGCGTCGTCCACGATGTCGCGGTAGTGCACGTGCACGAAGCGCTCGGGGTGGGCCTGCGCGGCTCGCTGCGCCGCGCGGCCCATCCGCTCGACCTTGCGTAGCCAGTGTCGGCCCACGGCCGGCGCATCGACGGCATCGCTGAAGACCCCTCGCCCGTGCGCGACCATGCTGCAAAAAGACGCCATGGTCTCTCGCGGGTCGCGGTGGGTCTGGATGACCGTCGCCTCGGGAAAGTGCGCGAGCAGCTGCGAGATGTGCTCCATGTGATGCGGGGTCTTGAGCACCCAACGCGTCGGCCGCTCGGGGCCGGGGCTTTGCCACTGCAAGACGCGCAGCACCCGGCGCAAGTAGGCGTAGACCGGGCCGTGGTCCTGCGCCTCGAGCCAGCTCGCGTAGCTCGGCACGTGCATCGTGGCCTCCGGCGTCTGGGTCATGAAGGCGAGGTCCATCAACAAGATCTCCTCTTCGGGGGCCTCATACTCGATGGGGTGCACCGCGAAAAAGTCGGGCGCCATGTAGCGCAGCGCGCCTTGGGCCAAGCGCGCGCGTCGACGCCGACGCTGCGACTGGGTCTGGCCCGGGGCGGCGTGCTCCCCGGGCAAGGGCGCGGGGTTCAGCGCCTCCCAGGATCGCAAGGCGCGGATCTGGGGATCCGCCGCGAGCAGACGATGCAGCTTGGTCGTGCCCGAGCGTTGGGGCCCCGCGATCACCAACGCGGGCCGAAGCTCGATCTCGGCGATCTCCGGGTGCGCGGCGTAGAGCGCCTCGATCCGCAAGCGGGTGCACAAAGCGTCGAGCAGGCGGGCGCGCTGGATGAAGTGACCGATCGCGTGCAGCTGGGCTTCGCGGTGGATGGACTCGATCAGCTGGGCGAGGGCGGGGCGAAAGCTGGCCTCGTCGAAAGGCGCGGGCCCGAAGTCCTGCAGGCCCGTGCGCGCGCGCGCCTCGGCGATCAGCGCTTCGAGCTCGAGGGGCGCGAGCCGGGCCGGCAGGTCGACGAGCTGCGCCCCCAAAGCCGAGGCCCGGTTGAACCAATCGAGGGGTCGGGGGCGGTGCGGGTGCGCGTAGTCCCGCGAGGTCTCGCGCGGCCGGCCGCGTCGCTTCACGCCGAGGCTCCTGTGTGCTCGAGTTCGCGGCGCAGCTGCGCCAGCTTCACCACCCGGGTTTGGGGCTGTGGGTGGCTTTGGGCGCGCACCCAGCGAAAACACATGGTGCCCGAGCTGTGGCCCAAGCTGCGGATCCAGTTGTCACAGCCGGGGTCTTCGTGGGCCACGACGATCTGCACCGAGCCGTCCGCGCGTAGCTTGGCGCTGTGCTTGTTCACGTGCACCTGATGATGGCGGTAGTCGAGGGACTCCATCCAGTAGTTGTTGAGCTGGAAGTTCCAGTGCTCGCAGGGCGGCGGCGTGGCCTCGATGACCAGCGCTTCGTCCGGGGCCAAAGCCCAGTGCGAGTGGTAGTAGATGATGTTGGGATCTCCGCCGGCGCGGTTCGAGCGCTCGGGGTCGAACTGCGGCAGCTCGTTGCTGTGCCGCTGAAAGTCGCGCGCCCACTTGGCGAAGAGCAGCGAGGCCCCGGCCACCAGGGCGCTCGTTTGCGAGAGGCCGTCGACCAGGGCCTCGGGGGTGAGCAAGCTGGGCTCGTCGCTGCCGTCGAGGCACTCGATCTCGAGATCCGCGATCTGCTCCGTTGCGCGATCCAAAAAGGTCTGGCGCACGATCAAGGTCCCCGTCTCGGGCTCCATGGGCAGCCAGTTGCCCTCGCTGGGCTCGACGCTCAGCGTGATCTCGAAGCGGCCCTCCGCGTCGATCTCGAGCTGCGAAGCCTCCAAAAATCCGGTGGGCGGCAGGCCGCCGCCGCGCCCGTAGTGGCCCTTTTGCGTACCGAAGGCGAGGTAGGCGACGGTGTTGCGACGCCCCCGGATCCGGTAGCGATGCGCACCGGAGATCCGCGCGGTCATGTACCAGTTGTCCGGATTGTCGCTGCCCATCTTCACCGTCTCGTGCACGACGCGATGCAAGACGGGGTAGCGCGGGTCGGCGTATTCGACGAAGGCCTCGAGGCCGGCTCGAAGCAAGCGCGACAAGTAGCGGTAGCCCTCGGCGCGGTCGAAGTCGTTGCGCGGCGCGCCCGGAAACTCGAGCGAGGCGCCGGCCGCTTTGAGGTCGTCGCAAAAGCGTTCCCACACCTCGCCACTTTGTACGGCCGCCGCCGCCTCGCTCGCCGGCGTGCGCCCTCGCGTTCGCATCCACCACCGCGAAGCGCGTCGGTAGCCTTCGAGGGTGCCAAAGAGCAGCTTGCGCATGGCCGGCTGTCTAGCAGATGCGGCGTGCGCCCGGGGTGCGGCTAGCCACCTGCGCCCGGACCCGCGGCGTAGAGGCTCTCGCAGCGCACGCGCAGGGCTTCGGCCATCTGCGCGAAGGCCTTGCGCATGGGGCCGCCGTAGATGGCGAAGACCAGGGGCACCAGCCAACCGCTGAACTCGTCCCAGGTGGTGTAGCGCGTGCGCGCCTCGCCGAGCGACTCGAGCAGCTGGTGGCGGTTGGTCGTGAGGGCGCCGGTCCCCGCGTCGCGTAGGGCCCAGCGGATCCCCCAACAGATCCGCTCGGGAGCCTCGACGCGGTTGACCCACTCGCGCTGTACCACGCGCGGACGCCCCGGCATCTTCACGTACAAGGTGACCGGCTCGCCGATCTCGAGCTCGGTCTCGACGGCCTCGGTAAAGGGGTTCCACTCGGGGTAGCGGGCGAAGTCGGTGAGCACCGACCACACCCACTCGCGCGGCGCCGCGATCTCGAGGCTCACCCGGACTTCGCGGGCGAAGCGTTCGCGCTGGGCGAAGCGCGCGTGGAAGTCCGCGTCCGATCCCGTCACGCGCGGATGGTGTCGCGGTCGGGGCGAGGGGGACAAGCCGAGCGCCTTGCGAGTGCCCCCGTTCGGGCGCGAGAGCAGGGTTCAGGCGCGATCCCGAGCCGGGCCGCCCCGGCCGCCGGTCGCTCCGCGCAAGCTCACGGCGGCCCCAAAATAGCCATAGCGCCAAGGCGCGAGTGGGCCCCGGATCCATCGACTTGGCCCGCCCCGCGGCTGTTGCGCATAGCCCGCAGGAAGCTGGCGACGCGCGCGCAAAGGCCATCTGCGGGTTGACCGCGCGGTGCACCGCCCGCGGTACGCGCTTGCTCTGAATGGCCGTAGAATGCCGATAGACGGCCCATAGCGGCGCCCTGGCCGCTTGACCGCGGTTTATGCGCCGATGCAATCTGGAGCCATGGCCTCCAAAAGCTCGATCAAAAGTACGGTGCGGGCAGCGCAGCGACGGGCGATCGTCGAGCACGCTCGCTCCACGCCTTCGGTGACCCTGGGCGAGCTGGTCACTCTCGAAGGCGAGCTCGGTGAGCTCGCGGCGAGCATCACGGTGGGGGAGCTCATTCGCGGCGGCCGGCGAGGCAAGACGCCGCCGATGCCACTGCGCATCCCTTTGGCCATTCAGGCCGTCGATACCCGAAGCGCCCGGGGCCGTGATGCCTACGACGCCGCCATCTTGTCGACGCTGCAATCGGCCAAAGACCGACTCAGCGCCAAAGAGATCCGCAAGCGCTGCGGAGGGACCCCGCTGCAGGCCCGCGTGGCCCTCCAGCGCCTCCTCGATGCGCGAAAGATCCGCCGCTACGGTAAGGCAGCTGCCACGAAGTACGCGTCGAAGTAGTTCGCCGCCTCGGTGATAGGCTACCGGCGTGCCTATCCATACCCCGCTTGCAGGTCGTCCATGGCCACTTGGGCTGGTGCTCGCCGCCCTGACGGGCTCGAGTGCCTGCTCGGGCGAGTCGAAGCAAAGCGGTGACGAGTTCACCGGGGGTGTGACCTTCACCACCGACGCCACCGAGGGCGAGGGCACCAGCGGCGAGGCCACCAGCACCGGCAGCAGCAGCGGCCCGGTCTTGGACGTCGGCATGGCGACCGGCGAAGAGGGCACGACGGGCGGCGAGGTCCCGCTGACCTGCGAGACCATCGACATGCTCGACGATACGAGTGTCGGCTGCGAGTTCTGGTCCACCAACTGGATCACGCGCGCCGGCTACGGCATGGCCATCGGCGTCGGCAACCCGACCGAAGAGAGCGCGACCGTCACCATCGAGCGCATGGGCATGACGGGCCTCGAGACCCTCACCACCGTGACCTTGCCACCGCAAGGCTCACAGCTGATCCAGATCGATGGACCGGGCGGTGTACTGGGCGGCGAGGTCGTCCAGGTCCAGGTGGGCATGAACGATCTGGCCGCCTTGCACGTGGTCTCCGACGTGCCCATCACGGCGATGCAAGTCTCGCCCGCGGGCGGCGGGGCCACACACGTCTCCGAGGCGAGCTTGCTGCTGCCCCAAAACAGCTTGCGCGACACCTACTTCGCGATCGGCTACGAGCCCTACTCGGCGAACGGCGGCCGCGTGGCGGTGGTGGGCACCGTCGACGGCACCCAGATCACGACCACCGCCGGAGCGGCGACCCTCGATCGCTTCGACGTTCAGCTTTACCAGGTGAACGACGCGACGGGCTTTTTCGTGCACGGTGACCAGCCCGTCGCCGTCTTCTCGGGGGGCGACATCACGAACGTCCCCTACGGCACGGGCGCGGCCGATCACCTCCAAGAACAAGTCGTCCCCGCGGCGTCTTGGGGCACGCACTACGTCGGTGGCCGCCACCCGGTGCGCATGACGGCGAGCAACAGCCAGCCCGAGCCGGTCTACTGGCGCGTGCTGGCCGGCGAGGACAACACCGTGATCAACTTGACGCCGCCGGTGGCCGGCGCGTCGATCTCGATCGCGGGGGCGGGCGAGTTCGTCGAGTTCACGACGGCCGAGAGCTTCGTGGCCGAGTCGGACAAGCCCTTCTTGCTCGTGCAGTACATGAGCGGCTGCATCAACGTGGTGCCCTCGCCTTTGAACCCCTCGAATCCCTGCAACGAGCCCGCGACGGGGGATCCCTACATGATCCAGATCCCGCCGGTGGAGCAGTGGCTCGACAGCCTGCCCTTTTTGACCGACAGCTCCTACCCCCGCGACTTCGTGGCGATCTTCCGCGAGGCGGGCACCTCGGTGAGCCTGGCTTGCATGGGCGAGATTCCGGCGAGCTACTTCACGGCGATCCCCGGCACGAACTACGAGGTCGGCACGGTCGACCTCGACGTCTCGGCCGGACAAGGCAGCTGCGCCGACGGAGCCCACTTCTTGACGGCGAGCGCCCCGGTCGGCGTGATCGTGGGCGGCATGGACTGGGCGACGAGCTACGGCTACGCGGGCGGCCTGGCCTTTCAAGATCTGTGGACGCCACCTTTCGATCCGCCCGGCTGAGGCGGTAGCCTGGGCCATGTCCAAGTATTACCGAGACCGCGTGGCCGTGGTGACGGGCGCGGGCTCCGGGATCGGCCGCGCCTTGTGCAAAGCGCTGGCCGCCGACGGTGCCAAGGTGTGGGCGACGGACCTCGACGCCAAAGCGGCCCAGGCGACGGCCGAGACGATCGGCCAGCCCGAGCGTCACCGCCATCTCGACGTGACGGACGCGGCGCAGTTCGAAGAGGTCATCGACTCCATTTGGACCGAAGAAGGCCCCATCGATCTGCTCTTCAACAACGCGGGCATCGCGGTCATCGGCCACTACCACGAGATGTCCCTCGCGGATTTCAACCGTCTGATCGACGTGAACTTGCGCGGCGTCTTTCACGGCGTCCAAGCGATCTACCCGCGCATGATGGCGCGAGGCTCGGGCCACATCGTGAACACCTCGTCGGTGTCCGGCCTGATCCCGGCCCCGGGCTTCACGGCTTACAGCGCGACGAAGCACGCGGTGGTCGGCCTGAGCCGCGGACTTCGCCTCGAAGCCCAAAAGCACGGGGTCCGCGTGAGCGCGATCTGTCCGGGCTTCATCGACACGGAGCTGGCCCAAAACGCGGACTACCGCGGCATCGACGGCGAGGCGGCCCGCAAAGCCTCGCCGATCGAATTCGGCACCCCCGAAGCCTGTGCCCGCGATGCGCTCAAGGGCGTGGCCAAGAACCAAGGCGAGATCGTGGTGACGGCCCACGCCAAAGCGATGGTGGCCGCCCACAAGCACACGCCCCGCATCTTCGGCGCCCTGGCGCGCGCGGGCGTGAAGCGCAGCGAAAAGTGATCGCGCGACCGCGGCGTGCGCCCGAGCGAC
>JAUIJR010000138.1 GCA_030431075.1 Polyangia bacterium
AACCTCTATGAGCCGGGCGACCCCAAGCGCGACGCCGGCTTCAACATCTTCTACATGGGCATCAACATCGGGGCCCTGGTCGCCAACTTGCTCGCGGCCGCGGTGCGCAACGAGGTCGGCTGGCTGTGGACCTTCCGCGTGGCCGGCTTCGGCTTGCTGGTGAGCCTGGCCATCTTGATGCTCAACTGGAAAAAGCTCGAAAAGGCCGACCGCCAGCCCGAGCGCGGGGAGAACGACGCCGGCTTCGGCGACGTCTTCGCCAAGATCCTCGGCCCCGCCTTCGTCGTGGGCATCGGCGGCTACTTCTTGGCCAGCGAGGTGCTCGCGCCCAATGACCTTTTGCCCCCGGGCATGCGCCCGGCCGTGGTCGGCTTCTTGTTCGGGATGATCCCGGTGATTCGCTTTTTCGTCCGCCTGGGCAACACGGCGGCCGAGCACGAGCGCCCCGGGCTCAAGGCCCTGCTGCCGATCTACGTCGCTGGCGGCACCTTCTTCATGATCTTGCACCTCAACGGCTCGGCCATGACCCAGTGGGCCCGTGACACGACCAGCCGCGAGGCGGCCGAGGTCATCCCGGGCATCTGGAAAGAAGAGGCGATGGCCAGCTACTACCCGACGGCCCTCGAGGACGTGCCGCGCCCGGATCCCCGATCCTTGGTGCCGCTCGAAGACGAGACCCTCGCCCGCATGGCCGGCCAGCAACGCCTGGACGAAGCGGCGGTCGACAAGCTGGTGGCCGCGGCTGGCGACGTCGAGGTGGTCGAAGTGACCGAGACCTCCGACTTGCCGGCCCAGGTCAAAGACCGGGCGGTCAAGGTCTTCGCCAACGGCAAGGTCAAGACCGAAGAGATCACCGACTCCCACGGCCAAAAGTCGGTCGCGGTGACGGTCGAAGAGGGTGAGAAGGCCAAGAAACGCGTGGCCTTCGTGCGCAGCGAGGGCGAGCGCAAGTGGGGCGTCGCCTTCATCACCACCGGTCTCAACAAACAGATCTACGACGACTACGCGGCGAAGTACGGGCACCCGCCCGACTACCTGCCGCCGGGCGACTACGTGCGCGCGGTCAACTCCGAGATCTACCAGTCCTTCAACGCGCTCTTCGTCATCTTGTTCACGCCCCTGCTGGTCGGCTTTTGGATGGCCCGCGAGCGGCGCGGCAAGCCCATCAGCACGGCGCGTAAGCTGCTGATCGGGATGATCCTGACGGCGGTGTCGCTGCTCTTCATGTCGGTGGCGGGCTTTTTGAGCGCCGGCGGAGCCGAGCGCGTCTCGGCGATGTGGCTGGTCGGCTTCTACGCCCTGGTGACCATCGGCGAGCTGTGCTTGTCGCCCATGGGCTTGTCCTTGGTGACCAAGCTGACCCCGCCGCGCCTCGTCGGCCTGACGATGGGCGGCTGGTTCTTGGCCACCGCCTTCGGCAACAACCTCTCCGGCTTCTTGGGCGGAATCCAAGGGATGATGGAGCCCTCGGTGTTCTTCTTGGTGCTCGCCGGCGCCGCGGCCTTGGTCGCCTTGTTCTTGCGGATCCAGCTGCCGAAGCTGGACGCGACGATCAAGCGCTACGGCGGGGGCTGAGCCCTCAGGCGGGCGGGCTCGAGAGCAGACCCTCGAGCCCCAGCCCGAGCTCCGCGTACACTCGCTCGCGCTCGTCGTGGATGTCGGCGAGGGTCGACTCCAGTCGGGCGCGGCCGTCGTTCAGGCCGTAGTGGTCGAAGTTGTGCTGGGCGATGTCGGCGCCGAGCTCGGGGTCGGCTTGGACGCTGTGGGCGAAGAGCTCGGCCAGCTCGGGGCTCTTTTCGCGGAGCTCGGCCAGCATGCGCGCGTGCGAGACACGCTGGGCTTCGCGGCGGACCTCGTCCAGCACGCGGGCGTTCACGCACTGGATGACCGGGTCCGGGCTGCGGCGCAAAAGCGGCACCAGGCTGTCGCGGGTCGGCGCGCGCTCGAGGTCCACGCGCGGGTGAGGGTGAAAGCTCACCATGTACCAAGGCGGCACTTCGCCTTGGCCCTCCCACGCTTCGCGCAGGGCTTTGAGGAAGGCTTCGAAGGCGTCGGCCTGGGCGAATTCGTGCGCCGGGCCGACCGCGAAGGTCAGCAACACGATCTCGGCGTCGGCGTGGGCTTCGACGCGGGTGAGCAGCTCTGCGGCGACGCGCGCGGGCTCGACCGCCTCGTGCTGCGGCAGGTAGATCGGACGATGGACGCGGCCTTGCTCGCGACTTTTGCGGGCGAAGGGGCAGATGTTGAGCTGCTCAACGATCTCGCGTTGGTAGCGGCCGTGGACGCGCTCGACGATCTCGCGGGCCCGCTCGAGATCGGGGGTCGTCATTTGCCCTCGCGCGTCGAGCGGCTTTGGACGAAGGCCTCGTGCAAGCGCCATTGGTTGAGGCCGCGGGTCAGGTTGTGGTGGCCGCGGGTGGCGAAGCGCTCGGCGTTCCAGCCGAAGTAGCTCTCGTTCAGGGCGTCGGCTAAGAAGCGCGCGGCCAGCTCCAAGCTGATGACCTCGGGTCCGAGCAGCAGGGCCGCGCGCGCCTCGGCGTTGCCGCTCAGGCCGCGCGCTTCGAGGTAGGCCTCGGACAAGGCGTGGGCCAGCGCGGCGTCGAGGACGACGGCGCTCGCGTCTTCTTCGCTGCGGTTGCACCACGAGCGGTAGGCGTCGCCCATCTCGTGGGCCAGAGGCATGGGGGCCAAGGTGTCGAGATCGATCAGGGCCTGGGCGCGCGGCGGGTCGCCTTCGGTGAACAGGAGGTTGTTGAGCTTGAGATCGCCGTGGGCGACCGGAAGGTCGCTTTGCGGGAGCTCGGGCAGGGCCTCGGCGCGCGCGAGAAGGGCCTCGGCCAGGGGCGCGACCTCCTCGTAGAGGGCGTGGTCGGCGTGGGAGCGCAGGGCCTCGCGCAGGCGCTCGAGGTGCGCCGGCGTGTCGTGCACGCCGTGGCGGGTGATGATGAAGCGGTGGGGGAGGTCGGCGCAGGCCTCGTGCCAGCGGGCCACGAAGCGCACCGCGTCGAGGGCTTGGGCCGGGTCCGAGACCGTGTCGTAGGCGCGGCCGGGCAGGCGGTTCATCGCCCGCCAGACCTCGCCTTCGTGCTCGGCCCACAGCTTGCCCTCCCGGGTGGGGCGCAGGCGGGGGGTCACGAAGCCGGCCGCTTCGAGGTGGCGGGTCACCGCCTCGATGTTCTCGTGGTTGCGCGCGCCGAAGATCGGGTTGACCCGCTGCACCACGAACTCGCCGGCCGGGGCGCGCACGGCGAAGGTCGCGTTGATCAGCCCATGGCCCAGGGGGCGGGTTTCGCCTTCGAGGCGCAGGGCGTCGAGGACGGGTGGGGGGACGGCGGACATGGACCTCAGGGGGCGGGCGTGCCCGGGGGCGTGCCCGGCTTCGGGCGCTCTTTGATCATGCCTTCGAGCTGCGCCGCGCGGGCCTCGAACTTCTCTTTGAGCTCGGGCGTGGCGGCCGTCTCGGCGACCTCGAGGAAGAGCTCGCGGGCGCGCTCCCAGTGATCGGGCACGCGGGCGCGCAAGATCGCCTCGTCGCGCAGGTAGTCCCACTTGGGGTCCATGGCGTAGGCCTTGGCGAGCTCGTCCGCCGCCTCGATCTCGTTGCCGCCGCGCTTCGACTGCAGCATGGCCGAGCGCCGCGCGTGGTACTCGGCCTTGTCGTCGCGGGCGATGGCGTACGCATAGGCTTGGGCGGCCTCTTCGTAGAGGCCGTGGGGGCGGATGGCCTCGGCCAGGCGGGCGTAGAGCTCGGCGCTCGCGTCGGGGTCGTCCTGCACCGCGGCTCGCTTGGCGTAGTAGAGCGCGCTCGCCCGTCGCTTTTCGATCGGCAGCAAGAGCATGGCCAGCTCGCCGTCGCAGCGCACGGTGGTGGGCTCTCGGTTCGCGCACTCGAGCAAGGTCGCGGCCGATTGAACGGTCGCCGACTGATCGCGCTCGGCTTCGAAGCGGGCCACGATGGCGTCGACCTCGGCCTTGGGCAGGGCGGCACCCACCGTGCCCTGGGGCGTGTCGAGCTCGGCCGACTTGAGGACTGGGTTTTCGGGGCGCGGGGGCTTTTGCGCGCGGCCGTATTGGTTGTGCTTGGGATCGTCGAGTTTGGTGGCCTCGGGCGCGGGGCTCGAACATGCGACGAGCCACAGCGCGACCGCGCCGAGCGGAGCCGAGGCGGGGCCGCGGCGGCGCCGGCTGCGGGCGAGACGGGTTCGTGAGCGCATCGGCGGGAGTATACGGCCAAGCGGGCTCCGCGGTGAGCGAGGGCGCGCCATTGTGCCGGGGCCAAAACGCGCTAATGTCCCCCCCGTGAGCGCCTCGACGAGTGCCGACGGAAGCCGCCGCATCGCGGTCTATCCGGGCTCCTTCGACCCGATCACGGTCGGGCACCTGGACATCGTCGAGCGCGCAGCGACCCTCTTCGACGAGGTCGTGGTGGCCATCGGCACCCACCCGACCAAGCGCGGCTACTTCCCGGCCGAAGAGCGCGTCCGCCTGATCGAAGCGGCCGTCGAGCACCTCCCCAATGTCCGCGCCACCCGCTTTGGGGGCTTGGTCGTCAACTTTTGCCGCGAGGTCGGCGCCCGGGCCATCGTCCGGGGCTTGCGGGCCGTCGCCGACTTCGAGGTCGAGTTCCAGATGGGGCTGATGAACCGCGACATGGCCCCCGAGATCGAGACGGTCTTTTTGATCCCACGCCCCGAGCTGCAGATGGTCAGCTCGAGCTTGGTGCGAGAGATCGCCGGGCACGGCGGCGACGTCGAGCGCTACGTTCCGGCCGCCGTCTTCGAGGCGATCGTCGCCCGCACGAAGGACAGCTAGGCGATCGATGGCCGAGGACGACGCCCAAGCCGGGGCCGGGGCGCTCGCCCGGCGCGAGAGCGACGCGACCACGCCCTGGCGCGGTGACGAGCACAAGCTCGCGGTCGAGGCGGCGGACGAGGCCGGACTCGACGCGCGCGAGGCCGAGCTCGCCAGCTACACCGAGGGCTTCAAGCAAGGGATGGTCATCGACGATCCCGACGACCGTTCGATCGTCTTGTTCGGGCGCACGGTGCTCAACGAAAAAGAGTTTCGTCGGGCCATCACCCCGATGATTCGCTTCTTGCAGCTGCCGCGCGATCAGCTCGCCTTGCGGATCCACGACGGTGAGTTCGAGCTGCGCGTGGGGCGGGGCGCTGCCGACGCAGCTTCGCCCGCCCTCGACTCGGCCAAGGTGGCGTTGCGCGTTTGGATCGCGGCGGGTCTGCTGGGCTGGGCCCTGTCGACGGTCGGCCAAGCCTTCGCGATGATCGTCTGGGGCCTCGGCTTGCTCGTGGGCGGTTGGGTCTTGCGCCAAGGCCTGGTCAACGGGCGCTCGCTTTTGGCGGCGCGCTTGACGGTGGGCTTGGCGATGTTGGCGCAAGAAGAGCAGCTGATCTTGCCGCCGGCGAAAGCGCCTCCCAAGCCCGACGCAAGGTGAGGGCCCCCTCGCCGTTGCGTTGACGCTGGGGAGGGCGCGCCGTAGCCTGCGCCATGCTTCGTTCTTCCTTCTTGGCCGTGTCGGGCTCTTTGTTGCTCGCCAGCGCGTGCACCGACGACGACGGCAACCGCAGCGAGCGCTACCGCGTCGAGATCCGCCGGACGAGCTACGGCATCCCGCACATCAAAGCGGACGACATGCCCAGCTTGGCCTACGGCGCCGGCTATGCCTCGGCCGAGGATCACGGCTGCACCATCGCCGAGCAGATCTTGAAGGTCCGCAGCGAGCGGGCCCGCTTTTGGGGGGCGGGGGAGGACGACGTCCACCTCAACAGCGACCTCGCCTACAAGCACATCGGCGTCTACGCCAAGGCCGAAGCCGAGTTCGGCGACTTGCCCGAGGAGATCCAAGACACCATCGAGGGCTACGCCGCGGGCTTCAACGCCTACCTCGCCGACGCCGGCTCCGAGGCCTTCCCGGGCGCGTGCGCGGGGGAGCCCTGGGTGCGCGAGCTCGACGCCATCGACTTGTACGCCTACTACCGCGAGCTCGCCTTGCTCGGCAGCGGCCGTCAGCTGCTCGACTACATCGCCACCGCGCAACCGCCCGGGGCCAAGCAGCTGCCCGCGCCGGGCCTCGAGCGCCTGCGCGAGTGGAAAGAGTCGCCCTTTGGCAGCAACGGCTGGGGCATCGGCAGCGACATGTCCACCAGCGGCGGCGGGATGTTGCTCGCCAACCCGCACTTTCCCTGGGAAGGCGAGCTGCGCTTGTGGGAGAGCCACCTGACGATCCCCGGCGAGCTCGACGTCTACGGCGCCGGCCTGATCGGCGTGCCCGTCGTCTTGATCGGCTTCAACGAGGCGGTCGCGTGGACCCACACCGTCTCGGCCGGCCAGCGCTTCACCTTTTATCGCCTCGACCTCGTCCCCGACGAACCCACCCGCTACTACAAAGAGGGCCAAGAGGTCGAGATGAGCTCCGAGAGCTACACCGTGCAGGTGCTCGGCGAGGACGGCGAAGTGCGCGACGTGAGCCGAACCCTCTACCGCAGCGAGTACGGTCCGGTGCTCAACATCAGCCCCTTTTCGTGGGGCAAGGAGTACACCTTCAGCTACCGCGACGCGAACATCGAGAACACGGCGCTGATCAGCCAGTTCTTGGCGATGAACCGCGCCGGCTCGATGGACGAGTTCCAAGCCGCGCATCGCGACAACCTGGGGATCCCCTGGGTGAACACGATGTCGACCTCGGCCGACGGGCGCGCCTGGTACATCGATTCGACGCCGACCCCGAACTTGAGCGACGAGGCCATCGCCGCGTGGCGCCAGCGTCTCGAGGGCGGTGACTTCTTCGCCCTCGCCTTCGAGAGCCTGGGCACGGTGATGCTCGAAGGCTCGACCGAGCGCGACGCCTGGGTCGAGGTCGAAGGCGCGCGCAGCCCGGGCTTGGTGCCCTGGGATGAGCTCCCGCAGCTCGAGCGCAGCGACTTCATCTTCAACGCCAACGACAGCCACTGGATGACCAACCCGGCCGCGCTGCTCGAGGGCTACTCGCCCATGCACGGGGCCGAGCGCACCGGTCGCAGCGTCCGCACGCGCATGAACGCGACCATCTTGACCGAAGGCAGCGCCGGCTTCGCGGGCGACGACGGCAGCTTCACCTTGGCCGAGCTCCAAGCGGCCGCCTTATCGAACCGAGGCAAGAGCGAAGAGCTCTTGCGTGACCAGCTCGTGCAGCGCTGCACGGGCGTCGACACGGTGGTCGTCGAGGGCGAGACCATCGACATCTCCCAGGCCTGCGCGATCTTGGCGGACTGGGACGGCCTGCTCAACTTGGACTCGGTGGGCGCGGTGGTCTTCCGCGAGTACATCAACGACTACGACGGCGGGCTCTTCTTCGACCGTGGCTCACTCTTCGCCACGCCCTTCGATGCCGACGACCCGGTGAACACCCCCAGCGACCTCGCGCCGCCGCGGGCCGACGACACGGATCGCAGCCTCGAGGCCCTGGCCCGCGGAGTGAGCCGACTGCAGCAAGCCGGCGTCGCCTTGGACGCGAGCTTGGGCGAGGCGCAGTTCACCAAAAAAGGCGATCGCGAGATTCCGATCCACGGAGGCGGGCGCGCCGAGGGCGTGACCAACCTGATCGAGTACTCGAACTCGCTCAACTCCTCGTGGGTGCCGCCCATCTCGCGCGGCGAGGTCGTGCACGGCGCCTCGGACCTCACCACCGAGGGCTACGTCGTGAACTACGGCACCAGCTTCATCATGACCCTGGCCTTTGGTGAGGACGGCCCCGAGGCCACGGCTTTCGTGACCTACGGCCAGTCCGAGGACCCCGAGAGCCCGCACTACACCGACCAGACCGAGCTCTTCTCGCAAAAGGCCTGGCGCCCGATCCTCTTCGCCGAAGAGGACATTCTCGACGACCCCGAGCTCGAGACGAAGACCCTCATCGCCTACGAGTAGGCGAGGGCGCAGCGCTCAAGGCAAAGGCGCGAGGGTCCAACGACCCTCGGCCTCGCCGACCACCCGCAGCTCGAGCGTCTCGCCGAGCATGACCTCGCGCGCGCCGCAGTGCATGGCGAGCAAGCTGGGGTCCGCACGACAAGCGAAGGGGCCCTCGGCCAGGCCTTCGAAGTAGACCTTGAGCTCGACTGGCGGATCCGCGAGCTCGACGTAGGCCTTGGTCGGGCTCACTCCCAACAGCACGCCGCGACGCCGCGGGCGTTGGTCCACGGGCAGCTCGAGATCGGGCGCCAAGATCGCGTCGATGGCGATCTTATTGGCGGCCTTGGTGACCTGACTTTGCAGGCGCTTGGCCCGGTTGCCGGCCTCGATGATGCGCGCTTGGAGCTCGGCCTCTTCGGGGCCGACGGCCTCGCCCGCCTTGCCCTCGAGCAGCTCGAGGGCCTCCTTGTGGGTGTAGATGCCCACAATCTCGCGCATGGGCGATGAGAAGCGCGCGTAGGCGTCGGCCCCGACCCCGTGGTGCGGACCGGCCTCGTCGTCGAACTCGGAGCGGTTGTTGATGACCAAGGCCTGGCGTTGGATCGCGCGCCCCAGACCGCCGCGATCGCCTTCGAAGGGCAGACGATCGAGATACTCGGCCAGCGACTCGCCTTGGCTGCGGCGCCAGGCCCAGGCCTCGCGCTCGATGCCTAGGCGGGCGCACAGCGCTTCGATCAGTCGGGCGAGCTCGGCCACGCGGCGGTGATGCGGCGGCTCGTGCACGCGAAAGACGGGCTGCAAGTTGGGCAGGCGGCCGGCCTCGGCGAACAAGCGCGCGCCTTCGGTGTTGCACAACAAGCTGATCTGCTCGTTGTAGCGCTCGCAGTCCTTGCGATCGCTGGCCATGACGGTGAAGCGGGTGCCGGCTGGCCCCGCCGTGACCTCGAGCTCTTGGCGACGGTAGCGAACCACGTCGCGCTCGGCCGCCAGCCGCATGCGTCGCTCGCCGACCTCGCGCAGGAGCTCCAAGGTCTCCGTGTAGGGCTGGCCCGCCAAGGCGTGGGCCTTTGGACCGTCGGCGGGATGGTCGTAGAACTCCTGCACTCCCGGGTAGGAGAGCTTGGCCTGGCTGTGGATCCGCGCGCGCACGAAGCGGGTCGAGGTGACCTCGCCTTGGGCGTCGAGCTGCATGTCGAGCACCAAGGCGCGGCGATCCACCTGCGGGTTCAAGCTCACCAGGTCTTCGCTGAGCTTGCGCGGCAACATGGGCACCGCGAAGCCCGGCAGGTAGTAGCTGGAGCCGCGGGCCAAGGCGGCATGAAAAAGCGCCGTCCCCGGGCGCACGAACCAAGCCGCGTCGGCCAAGGCGTAGGCGACCCGGTAGCCGCCGCCTTCGAGGCGCGCGAGAAACATCGCCTGGTCGAGGTCGCGCGAGTCGGGGTTGTCGATGGTGACGAAGGGCAGGGCGCGCAGGTCTTCGAGCGCGGGGTCGTCGATGCCCGGATCCGCGACGATGGTCTCGAGCTCGGCTTCGACCTCGGGCCCAAAGACCGGATCCAAGTCGAACTCGCGCGCCACCTCGTACATGGCCGCGGCCGCGCTTCCGGCCCGCGCCAAGCGAGCGCCCTGAGCGTGGGCCTGGCCCGAGTGCAGGCGAACCTCGATCAAGTCGCCGGCCGCGAAATCCTCGTCGCCCTCGGCCGCGAAGGGCAGCGCCGGTGCATCGGGCTCGAAGAAGTCCGTGGCCCGCAGCGCGTCGTCGACGGTCTCGAGCTTGGCGACGAAACGTTGGCGCGTCATCGCGGCCAGTCTAGCAACGCTAGGGGGCAGCTTCGGGTTGGGCTTCGGGCCGGGGGGCCTCGGCCAAAGGCTCCGCGTCTTGCCCTCGTCGATGCGCCACGTAGCCGGCACTCAGCCCCGACCACAAGATCTCGGCCATCTCGGCGTGGCCGCGCGGACTGAGGTGCGCGAGGTCCCCCCACAACAAGCCGCGCGCGCGCCACTCGCTCAAAGATCCGCGACCGCCCATGGCCGCGTAGCTGTCGAAAAAGGCGCAGCCCTGAGCGAAGGCCGCCGCTCGCTGCACGCCCACGATGGCCTCGACGTGCTCCGGCTCGACGTCGAAGTGTCCCGAGCGCCCGTGGTTCGAGATGCCGATGACCAAGCAAGAGGCTTCGGGGCGACCGGCCCGCAACATGGGCAGCACCTCGTCGAGCTCCTTGCGAAATTTCTCGGGCTCGGTGCCGGTGACGATCCGCTTGAGATCGTTGCCCCCGTATTGAAAGACGATGAGGTCGGGCTTGCGCCGCTCGACCTGCGCGCGGATGTGCTTGGCGTCCCAGTACAGCAGTCGCTTGGTAAACGCGCCGGACATGGGCATCGCGTCCCACACGACCCCCGGCCCCTCCGACTCGAAGACGGCCCCATAGACCCGCGAGCGTCCAAAGCCGCGCGCACGCAGTACGAACTCGTGGCTGCCGGGTTCGAGCTTGGTCGACCACCAGCGGTCTTCCCAGGTCGGGTTGTCGCTCTCGAGGCGCACGGGCTCGCCGCCATCGATCTCGAGCGAGAGCTGCCCACCTTTGGGAAAGGCCGCGTACCAAAGCTCGGCCGTCGCCCAGCTGCGTCCCCAGGGGCGTCGGGAGCCCTGGGCCGTGGTCGAGATCTGCGTCTTAGCCCCGCCGCTCGAGGTGAAGATCACCCCGCCGAAACCGTAGTGCCCATCCGGGCGACAGCCGTAGGCGATGTAGCAGTGGTTCCAACGCCCGTTGTCCTGCAAGCGCGCGGACTTGGGCTTGTAAAAGCCGGTGAAGGCCTCGGGCATCAAAAAGCCCGGCCCGCCGTCGCCAAAGCGTCGCCAAAATCGCGCCCGGATCTGGTCGGGAAAACCATCGCGCCCGATCGCGCTGTCGCCCCAGTGCACGACCCGCACGAGCTCGCCGGGCGCGCCGGCTTCGCGGTCGATCTCGGCGAGGGCGTCGTAAAAGTGATCGAGGGCGCTCCCCGAGGGATCCTCGATCGGCTGGCGTGCGCGCTCGACATCGTGCTTGTGCAGCGCGTAGGCGGGAGGCTCGGGCTCGGGCTCGGGCTCGGGCGGATCGGCAGTCGCAGCCGGCGTCGCCTCGAGGGGGACCGCCTCGGGCGGCGGAGGTGGTGGCGCGCTCGGCGAAGCCGCCGTCTGGCCATCGCAGGCACTGGCGCAGGCACTGGCGAGAGCCAGACCCAAGCCGGCGATCAGGAGGCGGCGCACCCGAGCATCTTAGCGCAAGCCTGAAGTCCTTGGCTCGCGGCCCATCGCTTGCGGCCGGCCTCGGCCGCGCATAGGGTCCCCGGGTGCCGCAGCGGGTGCGCATCGAAAAGATCGACGAACTGAAGGTCGGCGAGGCGCGCCGCTTCGACTACGAGCGCGGCGGCGAGCGCCAAGAGGGCTTCGTCTTTCGCAGCGCGACCGGCCTCGTCGCCTACCGCAACTGGTGCCCGCACTGGGGGGTCGACCTCGACATCGGCACCGGCAAGTTCTACGCAAAGAAGGTCGACCGCCTCTACTGCCGCAACCACGGCGCCTTGTTCCGCGTTCACGACGGCTACTGCGACGCCGGCCCCTGCGCGAGCATGAGCCTCGAGGCCTTCGAGCTGGTCGAAGAAGAGGGCGCCGCGGTGATCGAGGTGCCGGACCTGCCGCCCGCGATCTATCGCTGAGGGGCGAGGCGCTTGCGCGTCAGCGTCGCCTTGCCCTCGGTGGCGAGCAGGAGGCCTTCGCCCATGCGGGGGAGCTCGGCGGCGTTGGCTTCGTCGGTGTCGATGTGCATCTCGAGCGCGTACTTGGGGGAGACGCGGACGAGGACGTCGCCGAAGACGAGGTCGCGGCCGGGGGAGTCGACGGCGACCTCGACGATGTCGCCGTGGCTGACTCCGTAGGCCTCGGCGTCTTCGGGGCGCATATGGATGTGGCGCGCCGCGCAGATGACCCCTTCTTCCAGGGTGAGGCGACCGGCCGG
>JAUIJR010000674.1 GCA_030431075.1 Polyangia bacterium
GAGCCCGTGTAGACCACGATGGCCGCCGTGTCGTCCAACACGCGGGTGCTGGCGACCGTCGCGTGGGCGATCGCGTTGGCCGAGTGGGCCATGGCCATCTCGGAGGGGGGGCGCGCCCACAAGCGGGGGGCTTGTTCGACCCGGCTGATGATGCGGGACATCGTCTCGACCGCCTCGACCGGGTACTTCCCCGTCGCCGTCTCCCCGGAGAGCATCACCACGTCCGAGCCGTCGAAGATCGCGTTCGCCACGTCCGAGGCTTCGGCGCGGGTGGGGCGGGGGTTGCGGATCATCGAGTCGAGCATCTGCGTCGCCGTGATCACCAGCTTGCCGCTGTCGTTGCACAGCTCGATGGCTCGCTTTTGGACGATCGGCACCTGCTCGGGTCCCATCTCCACGCCCAGGTCGCCGCGCGCGACCATCAGGCCCTCGGCGTCGGCGATGATCGCCTCGAGGTTGTCGACGGCCTCGGGCTTTTCGATCTTGGCGATCAGCGGCACGCGGCGGCCGACCTCCGACATGATCGCGCGGGCGGCCGCCAGGTCCGCCGGCTTGCGCACGAAGCTCAAAGCGATCATGTCGACGCCGAGCTTCAGGGCGTAGCGCAGGTCGTCTTCGTCTTTGGGGGTCAGCGAGGGCAAGCTCAGCTGGGTCTTGGGCAGGTTCACGCCCTTGCGCGCGCTGAGCCGGCCGCCGGTCACGATGCGGCAGACCAGGTCGTCGCCTTCGATCGCCTCGATCACGAACTCGAGCGCGCCGTCGTCGAGCAAGATGGGGTCACCGACCCTCGCCTCGCTCGCCAGGGGTGGGTAGTCGACCGGGATCCGTTCGGGGGTCGGGGTGACCGAGGCATCGACCGTCAGGCGGACCTGATCGCCGCTCGGAAGCTCGAAGCCGGGCTCGGGGATCTTGCCGACGCGGATCTTCGGGCCCTGCAAGTCGGCCAAGATGGCCACCGCGATGTCGCGCTCCTTGGCGCAGGCGCGGATCGCCGCGAAGGTCTTGGCGTGGTCCTCGTGCGAGCCATGGCTGAAGTTGAGGCGGGCGCCGTTGAGCCCCGCCTCCATCAGCCGGCCGATCATCTCGGGGCTCCGGCTCGCCGGTCCCAAAGTGCACAAGATCTTCGCGCGCCGCAGCTGGCCCATGCGCGCATCTTGCCACTTGCGGCCGCGAAGGGGGCTGGGAGTCGGTGGCGAAAGCGCTACGGCACAAAAAAAAAGGCCGCCCCGGGGGGCGGCCTTCCTTCGAAAGTCCTCAGCCTTAGTTGGCGGGACGGTTGACGGGCTCCATGGCGAACACGTCGTAGCGGAAGGGCTCGTAGTCGCCCGAACCACCGACGGCGCCACCGATCATGACGACGGCGCTGGTGCTGGCCTGGACGTCGGCGGTGACACCGGAGATGACGGTGCCGACGGTCTCGAGCTCGTCGAGGGCGCAGCCGAGGCCGACGGTGACCTTGAGGTCGAGGTCGCCGCTGAGGCTGGCGTCGACGGCACCGCGGACGGCACCCGTCGCGGCACCGGCCGCTCCGGCGGCCGCCTGGGCCACGAACTCGAGCTTGGCTTGCGCGGCCAACAAGGCGGCGAAGCGGGTCTTGAAGCCCGAGAGCCAGGCCTTGAACTCCGCGCGACCGTCGGCGTCGAGGCCGGCGGCGAACTGGAAGTCCACGTTCAGGCTCGGCGGGGTGCAGACGACCTCGGCCTTGGCTTTGGCGTCGACCGAAGCTTCACACTCGGCCGAGACCTCGGGCGGGGTGACCTCGCCCTCGCAAGAGCCAGAGCACTCGACGTCGACGTTGGCCGAGGCCTCGCACTTGGCGGTGGCGTTGGCTTCGCACTCGACGCCGCCGGGATCGTACTCGCACGAGCCCTCGCAGCGACCGGAGCAGGAGCCGCCGGCGCTGAGCTCACACGAACCGGTGCACATACCCTCGCAAGAGCCGGCGCAGTTGGTCACGTTGCCATTGCCGTCGGTCTCGCAGTTGCCGCCCGCACACGCGGTGCAGGTGCCCTCGCAGGTACCCGAGCAGGAGCCTTCGCAGGTCGCGGCGGCTTCGAGCTGGCAGGTGCCCGAGCAGGTACCCGAGCACATGAAGTTCGGGGCTTGGCCTTCGCAGCGCAAGGTGCCTTCGGCTTGGCACATGGCCGCGACGTCGGCGTCGACGGCACAGCTGCCCTCGCACTTGGCTTCGAT
>JAUIJR010000675.1 GCA_030431075.1 Polyangia bacterium
TCAGACGCAAGCGCGCCTCGGCGCCGGCGACCCAACGCCCGAAGGCGTCGGCATCGCCGGCGACGATGGCCGGCCAGTGATGGTCGAGCGGCGTCACGCCGGAATCTCGACCTCCCACTCACCGATGGAGATCCGCGTTGGCGGTGATGCATCGTCATCGAGCATGAGGGCCAAGCGGACCACGCTGCCGGCCGAGAGCTCGCCCGCGCGGGTGCTTTGCGTGGCGTCGAGCTCGAGCTCGAGCTCCTTGCCTTCGGCATCCCAGGCCCGAAGCGCGGCCTCGGGATCCCAACGCAGGGCTCCCTCGCCCTCCAGCGCGAAGCTGATCACCCAGCGGCCGTCTTTGCGCAGCAAGACCCGCGCCCGAAGGGTCGACATGGCGAAGCCCTCGGCGGCGGCAAAGGCCTCGGCTTCCATGTCGTCGAAGTCCGCCGACGCGGCCTCGGGTTTGGGCGGGGCCGAACGCGGGAGAATCTTGCCGCGTTCTTCTCGGGCGAGGCGCCGACGGACGGCGCCCTTCTTCTTGGGCATGGCCCCATCGGCACTCCCCGGGGCGCCGCCGGTACTCGCAGCGATGGGAGCGGCCGCGGCCGGCGGGGGTGGAGCCATCGGGGCCATCATGGTCCGGACGGCGCCGCCGTAGCCCTGCATGGCCACATGCCCGATGGTCCTCGGAGCTCCGCGCAGGCCGACGCCTTGCGCCTGCATTCCCGCGGCGAGCTGGTGCGGCACCTTCACCTCGCGCGTCGGGGCTTGGGTGTCGACCTTCGAGTCGTGGTCGACGGCGATCCACGAGGTCATGCGCGTGGCGATCTGGTGCTCGAGGCCCAGACTCTCGACTTCGCTGTCGAGTCCCTCGAGTCTCGCCGCGCCGTGCTGCAAGCTGGCGCGTTCGAGGTCCAGTTCTTCGACCCGCTCGCGTGCGTACAAGCGCCGCAGCTCGGGTGCCTCGCCGGCCCCCGGCGCGAGCTCGAGCTCCTGTCGCCAAGGGCCCCATGGCGCGCGGGCCTCGACCTCGACGCGGCCACCTTTGGGCGCGAGGGTCACGGGGATCCGCACCGGGGCCCCCGCAAAGAGATCGGACAGGCGCGTCGTGGCCAAGCCGGTGATCGCCTCGCCTCCGATCCGCAGCTCGGTCAGCAAAGGCTGGGCGGTGCGGGCGAGGAGGCGCGCCAACATCGGCTCGACGTCTTCGCCCGGCGCGATGATGGCTTCGAAGCCTCGGCCCGCGCGGGCGGCCGGCCCAGTCAGGGCCCGGTTGACACCATGGCCGACGCCGAGGGTGTGCACGCGACAGCCCTCGGGCAAGCGCGCGCGGATCTCGGCCACGATCTCGCTTTCGAAGCCGATCAGGCCGTCGGTCACGATCAGCAGCTGCCGTTGCGCGTCGGGGCGCAGCGGCTTTAGGGCCTCGAGGATGCCGCTGCGCATCTCGGTGGCCCCGCCGACCTCGACGCCCGCGAGCCATTCGAGGGCTGCGCGCTTGGCCTTGGGCTTCATGGCCTTGGGCCTCCGCTTCCAACGCACCGGCCGCGAGGAAAAAGCGATCATCTCGAGTTGATCGTCGGCGTCGAGGCTGTCGATCAGCGCATGGATCACGCGCTTGGCTTGGGCGAGCGGCTCGCCGGACATCGAGCCGCTCACGTCGAGCAGCACGCACAAGTCACGGGCATGACTTTGCATCTCGGCGTCGCTGCGCGGCGGCACCAAGGTGAGCAGGCCAAAGCTCTGCGCGGCCTCATCGTGACGGCGCAAGCTCAGTCCCGGCTGGGCGGCGGCGACCGGCCAGCGCAGCACGATGTCGCGGTCCAAGGCGGCCCCTTCGGCCAAACGCCAGGCGTCGCCCACCGAGCGCAGCGCGTGCGAGGGCGAATGCACCGCCCCGGCCCCGGCGTCTTCGATGCGAATCGAAGCGGCGACTCGCGCGACGGCCTCGCCGTCGAGGACATCGACGCTCAGCTCCGACGCATCGGGCGTGCGGCCCTCGGCGCCGAGGTAGCGCGGCGCGACGACGGTGGGAAAGCGCCACTCCCAGCCGCCTTCGTCCTCGGCCCCGGCGGCGTCGATCCAAGCGAGGGGCTGATCGAGCTCGACGACGATGCGCATCGCAGCCCCGGGCGGGATGTTGCCCAGCGACTGCGAAAAGAGGTTGGCGCGGGTTTGTTCGAGCAAGGCGG
>JAUIJR010000139.1 GCA_030431075.1 Polyangia bacterium
TGGGAGACTTCGGACGCGCTGCACTTCGCGCTCGTCCAGTCGATGGCCCTGGAGTTTGGCGGCCGAGAAGCCGTCGTATGCCTGGCCGCGCCCGATGGCGTCACCGTCGAGGCCCTCCCGGCCAAGCCGCAGATGGCCCGTCGCCGCCCCGAACCCGGCGCCCGCGATCAGCGAGCCGTCGAGCGCGCCTTGAAGCTCGGCATCGACACCGTCGAAGCCTCGGCGGCCAACCAGGACACGCATCCGCCAGTCCAGTAACCAGTCCAATAACCCGACCACGACCGCCGCTTCGACCCCACCCCCACCACGAGGAACGCCATGAACACGCAGCCCCAGCCCGAAAACAGCTCGCCCCGACTCCGCGCACGTCCGCCCCGGATCCGTGCGCCGCGTCCCCGCGTGCTGGTCGTGGGGCCCAATGGGGTCGAGCGGCGCCGGGTCTCCGAGTACCTGAACCACGTCCGTCGCTTCGCGGTGACGAGTCTCAGTGTGCGCGAGTTCGAAGAGGACCCGAAACGCAGCGGCGAGGTCGCCGTCTTCGTCCTCGATCGACCCGACTCGGCCGTCGTCTCCCTGCCGCCCTTCATCGTCCGCGAGGGCCGACGGATCCCGATCGTGCCCGTGGGCACGCGGGGCCCCTTTGCCAGCGCAGATCCCCGTGCCGAGACCTCGAAGCTGGCCGCGGCCGAGGGTGCCCCCGAGCTCGCCGGCGCTGCCCCCCACGCCGAGATCCTGAGCTGGCCGGCCGAGCGTGAGGCGCTCTTGGAACTACTCTCGCGCGGCCTGGGTCGCACCGACAACCAGCTCGCGTCCCGCGAGAGTCGCGCCACCTTGATCCGCGACGCCCGCCTTCGCCACGCCCTCGTGGCCGAGGCCGACGGCGCGGCCCCGACCATCCCCGTCGAAGTCCGCGGTGAAGAGGTCTTGGTCAACGTCGACGCAAAGGCGCGGGCCTCGATGGCCCGCATCGCCGAGGTCAGCGCGCGCATCGATCCCATGCTTCGCCTCGAGCGCGTCTCGAGCACCAACGGCGAGCCGATGCTCCTGCGCCGGCGCGTCCGCGAAGCGCGTCGTCTCTTGCGCGACCACCCCGAAGTCGAGGCGCGCAACTTCGTCGTCGCCCCCGCCTTGCAGGCGCTGGTCTTGCTCGGCTCGGCCGAAGGCGAGCGTGAACTGCGACGCGTGGTCACGGCCGTACGCGCGGCCGCCGGCGCCTTGCCCATCGACAACCTCCTCGTCATCGACCGCGAACAGCGACGCAAAGACATCGCCCGCGCCCGGCGCATCCAAAGCGCGCTTCGCCACCACCCCATCGGCGACCTCGACCTCGCCGTGAGTCGCAACCATGTGCACGTGGCCGCCGCGGCCACCCACGCCGAGTGCGCCCGCAGCATCCGGCAGGTGGTCCACGCGGAAAGCCCCGGCCTTCTGGTCACCGTCGACTTGGAACTCCCGAACTAGTTCAACGAACTGTCTCTCCCTCGAATTCCCCCCGGCACCGCGGAGTCGAGTTCGCCTCCTCCCAGCGGGTGCCCCCATCCCCAACCCCTCACACATAGAAAGGAAACACATGCACTACCCCACGCACTTCATCGCCGATGCGCACCCCTGGGCGCATCTCACGGAGGTGCCGGCATGAACATCTCGATGAATGCCCGCGACCACGTGACCGTTGCCGTCTTCGAAGACGACGACCGAGCCAAGGCCGAAGAGGTCGCCCGCGAACTCGCGGCCCGCAACCACCTGGTCTACATCCACGAAGGCGACGAGTTCACCAGCAACAAGCTCCCCTTGCGCGCGACCGCCCTGCGTCGAGGCGTCGTCCGCGGCGCCCTACTGGTCGGCGTCGTCGCCGTCGCCGTCGTCGCCACCTTGCAGCTGATGTCCTGGCTGCCCGCCGGTGCCGGTCTCAACTTTTGGCGCGTGCTCGGCGTGCTGGCCATCGCCATGACCTTTGGCGGTCTGGCCGGTGCCTTCAGCGGCGCGATGTCGGCCTCCCCCGAGCTCGACAAGGCCGCCCGCGCGCTCACCCAGCCCGGCCGCTTCGCGCTGACCGTGGCCTACGCCCCGGCGCGTCGCCCCTTCATCGAAGCGCGCCTCGCCCAGACGGGCGCCGTCGCCGTCGGCTCCATGTGAGCCACGGCCCCTCTCCCCACACTCGAACCTCCCCCCCATTGAAAGGAACTGAAATGAAACTCACCCCCAACCCCCTTCACCGTTTTGCGACCTCCACCCTGGCCCTCGGTCTACTCCTGGCTGCGCCCGCCTGCGTCGGCTTCGACCAGGCCGAGGCCCGCCCCGACACCCGCGAAGACTCCGAGTCGCCGGCCATGTTGATGGCCGAGGTGCAAGCGAGCCCCGACGGCGAGGCCATGTCCGTGAACGAAGTCGCGCCGCCCAAGGAGAACTACTCGCGCGCCGGCGGTGTGACCTACGAAGAGACGCCCGTCCAAAGCGCCGTGCTCCAGTGCATGCAAGAGTGCGGTGAGCTCGGCGAGGTCAGCGACGACATCCGCACCTGCGAGCTCTTGTGTGCGCAGTCGGCCTGGTCGCCGGTCTACGGTGACGACTGCACCATCTCGTGCATGAACGACATGTACACCTGTCGCGCCGACTGCTCGCGCGACGTGGAGCATGCCACCGACGTCGCCACCTGCGGTCTGAACTGTGGGGTGCTGGCCGAGGACTGTCTCGCCAACCGCTGTGAGGAGGTCACCCGATGAGCTCGATCTCCGAGCTGCTGACCGGAGCCCTCGACACGCTGCGCGAGTGGCTCGAGACCGGGATCAGCTTGCTGCCGAACATCGTCTTGGCCCTGGTGGTCGGCGTCGGCACGGCCTGGGTCGCGCGGCGTAGCTCGCGCTGGGCCGGCGGGGCCTTTCGCAAGCGCATGGACAACAAGGCGGCCGCGGGACTCCTCGGTCGCCTGGTCGGCGCGGCGATGGCCCTCGGCGGCCTGTTCGTGATGCTCAGCTTGCTGCATCTCGACAAAGCCGTCACCTCGATCTTGGCCGGTGTCGGTGTCGCGGGTGTCGCCCTCGGCTTCGCCCTGCAAGAGACGGCTTCGAACTTCGTGTCGGGCCTGATCATGGCCGTCAAGCGTCCCTTCCACATCGGCGACGCCATCAAGGTGAACGGCTACGAGGGCAACATCCAAGCGATCGAGCTGCGCTACTGCCTGATGCGAACCTACGACGGTCTGATCGTCAGCATCCCGAACAACGACATGCTCAAGAACCCGGTGCTCAACTACACGAGCACCGACGAGCGCCGTGTCGACATCCCTCTCGGCGTCGCCTATGGCGACGACCTCGAGCTCGCCCGCCGGGTGTTGCGCGAGGCTGTCGAGAAGCTCCCGATGCGCGACACGGAGCGGGACGTCGACGTCCTGTTCACCGAGTTCGGCGACAGCTCCATCAACCTCGAGGTGCGCTTTTGGCTGGCGCGGGCCGAGACGGCCAAGTACCTGGCCGCCCGCTCCGAGGGCATCATCGCCCTCAAGAAGGCCTGCGACGAATCCGGCCTGACGATCCCCTTCCCGATCCGAACCCTCGATTTCGATGCCAGTTCGGTCGGCGGCGCCGCCATTGGCGACATGGAGATGCAACTGCGCTCCGTGAGCTGATTCGCTGGCTCCAGCCACTCGAGCGCCAGACTCGAGGGCCACGAAAGAGGGGAGGTTCGCGCAGACGCGCGGAGCCTCCCCTCTTGCGTGGAGCGACGATATCCCGAGCAACGTAGTCCCCGCTGCGATCATTTCGTCCACTGATCGATCGCCAACTCGCACCCTGGCGTGACGCGGCAGACAAGGATAAGCATGGGCATGCGCGCGTTGCCTTCCCTTCTCGCTGCCATGGCCCTCGTCGCCGGCTGTGCGGGTGGTGCCTCGAGCTCCGAGAACACGACATTCGGCTCCACCTTCGACGTCAGCGGCTCGGACGAAGACGCGACCGAAGGCGAGACCACCGATGACGAGACCTCGTCGACGAATGGGGAGGGCGACGGGGACGGCGACGGCGATGGCGACGGCGATGGCGATGGCGACGGCGACGGCGACGGCGACGGCGACGGCGACGGCGACGGCGACGGTGATGGTGATGGCGACGGCGACGGCGACGGCGACGGTGATGGTGATGGTGATGGCGACGGTGATGGGGATGGCGACGGTGATGGCGATGGCGACGGTGACGGTGATGGCGACGGTGATGGCGATGGTGACGGTGATGGCGATGGTGACGGCGATGGCGATGGCGATGGTGACGGTGATGGTGACGGTGACGGTGACGGTGATGGCGACGGTGACGGCGACGGCGACGGCGATGGCGATGGCGATGGCGATGGCGATGGCGATGGCGATGGCGACGGCGACGGCGACGGCGACGGCGATGGCGACGGCGATGGCGACGGCGACGGCGCGGGCGTGCAGCCGCCGTCGGGTTTCTATTCGGAATGCGACGAGTTCGACACCTGCGCCCCGCTCAGTACACCGGTCTGTCTTTCCTTCAATTCCTCGCCGATCGGCTTTTGCACCGTTCCTTGTGTCAACGAACTCGACTGTGATCCGACCCCCGGTGCAGCGCCCGCGGTCTGTGATCCCGCAACCAATCACTGCATGATCGACTGCGCCAGTGACCCATGCCCGACCGGCTTGACCTGCGTGACCGCCAACTTCGGGGCCGGCGTCGCCAGCCGCTGCATCGAGCAGTAACCGGACTCAATCGCGCAATTCGGGCGCCCGACACGAGGTCGCCGGCGCGATGCAGCTGCCGAGCTCCGGATGATCGGCCGTCCACGGCGGGCTGGGATCCTCTGGGTTTTCGACGTAGGGCCACTCGAGCGCGGCCGGCTCGATCGTGAAGGTCGGGAAGGCGCTGCGAAACGCGGGGTCGAGATCCCCGCTGCCGATCAGGTCGTCCGCGATATCGAGGCCGAAGGGCCGTAGCTTCACGTCGAGGGTCAGGCGTTCGGGCATCTCGGGCAGCGGGTAGCGATGCACCACCCAGGTCGCGGCGTCCGCCACCACGCTCAGCTCGGGCGGGATGGCGAGGCCGTTCGCCTCGAAGCTCGCGGCCTCCCAAAACAGGTGGGTCTCCATGCCGTCGGCGTCGAAGAGACGATCGCGGAAGATCCACAGGTCCGGGTCGTCGAGGTCCAAGATCGCGGTGCCTTCGTCGACGAGCCCCGAGCTGTAAATCGGCGCAGCGGGGTCGTCTCCCCACGCGACGAGCTCCACCCAGGCGCGGCGATCCGCATTGGCGCCCGAGGGCCAGCTGTGCCCCGCCGCCTCGTTGTGCAGCCAGACCAAGACCTCGGCGCCCTCGGTGGTGGGCCGCACGCACATGCTCGAGCAAAGCACGTTCTTGCGTACGCGTTCCATCGCGGCGAGCTGCGCCTCGCGCAGGGCCGGCCCCTGTTCCGCGTCGGGAAAATCGGTGATGGCCACGTCGACGCCGGCCATCAGGTGCGAGTGGAAGGTCCGGTCCCCGGGTACGCCTTCGACGTCGGCGATCGCCCCCACCTCCCCGGGACCCATGTGACAGCCGCCGCACTGATTGGCCGTCACCGGCGGGAGACCCGTCGCCGGGTCGACATCCGCGAAAAAGGAGTCGAGCCACTCGACGTAGGTGCGTTCCATATGCGCACCGGCGGGGCTGACGATGTCGTGACAGCTCCCGCACATGTCGCTCGAGGCCCGGTCCCGCCCATCTTGCAGACGGTTGTGCTCGGCCGCGTGGAAGTCACTGCGCACCGGGTCGTCGACGCCGCCACGCATCACACCGTCCATGGCCAATCGCAGCGGATTGTTGTGCGTGCCCTCGACCGCGTCGACGTTGTGGCAGTAGTAGCAAGTCACGCCGCGCAGATGCTGCGGCACTTCGTCGAGATTGAGGCCGTCTTCGGTGAGGCCGAGCTCGACCGCCATCGGCGCGTGACACTGGACGCAAAAGCTACCGAGCTGTCCATCGGTGTCTCGCTGCCCGCGCGCATTGAAGGCGCGAAAGACCGGATCGTCGGCCGCATAGGCGTGCATGCTCCCGAGCCACTGCTCGTAGTGACGCGGGTGGCAGGTCGCACAGTTCTCGGGATCCAAGAGCTCTTCGCGAAAGGCCTTGGGGTCGGGCCCGTCGTCGCCGCACGCCGCCCCGAACAATCCCAAAAGGGAGACCAGCGCGAGGGCCGAGGCCCGATCGCTACGCGTCATCGCGGCGCTCCTTGGGCCATCCACTGCGCCACCGCACAGCGCACGCCTTCGTCGACGCGACTTTGCCCCGGCGGCATTCGGAACTCGGCGTCGTCGCTGTTGAGGCGGACCGCGAAGGGTCCGCAGGCGGGGTCGGCGTCGAGAAAGGGGGCGAGGGCCTGGAAATCCGCGTCGGCGTCACTACCGAAGATCAGCCCGCCGGCCGCGCCATCGGCCTGCGCGTCGACGTGGCAGGCGCTGCTCTCGCTGGCGCAGCCGCCGTTTTGGATCAACTCTTCGTGGATGCGCTCGAACTGCGGCACGAAGAGCGGCGCGCAGCTTTGCGGATCGAATTCCAAGTCGACGCAGGCGGGCAGCGTCTTGGGGCCCTCGCATGCGGGCGCGAAGACGAGCGTGAGAGCGAGGAAGCGGCCCACCGAGCAGAACTTAACCGAATTGCGCCCGCACGCTAAGCTCGACGCGTGTCGCGTCCTCACTTTGACGCCCTCGGGCCTGCCTTCGCGCTCGCGCTCTCGCTGGGCGGCGCGGCGTGTACGGCCGGCGGCGGCGAAGAAGAGACGAGCGAGAGCGGCGAGGCGGGGTCCGAAAGCGGCGCCGACGCCCTCCCCACGGAAGGTCTGCTCGGCTGCCCCGAAGGCTCGACCTGCACGATCTTGCTCGTGAGCCAGAGCTTGGACGATCGGATCGAGCTGTTCACGCTCGAAGGGCCGGGGCCGCTCTACCGCGGCGCCATCAGCGTCGATCTCGATCCCAATCCGGAGGGCGACATCTCCGACGATGCGCTCGACGAGCCCTTCGACGCGCGCTTCGTGGGGGAGCGCTTGTGGCTGAGCGTGGGTCACTACCCCGAGCGCTTGCGCGGCCGCATCTTGGGGCTCGACCCCGCCTTGCTCGCCGCGCAGGCGGCCGGCGAGACCCTCGCGGTGGACGCCTGGTTCGACGGTGTGGCCTTCTCCAGCGCGACGGTCGTGCTCGACCCCGGCGCCCGCGAGGCGATCCACATGTTCGAGCACCCCAGTGGCCGCGTCTTGGCGAGCGCCTTCGCCAACGATCTCTTCGCGGCGCCCGAAGACTGGACCGACCCCGGACAGCTCGCGCTCTTCGATGGCCGTTCGACAGACGACGAGATCGCTACGCGCAGCCTCGCCGACTTCGGAGACTGCGATGGTGCGTGGCGCCCCGTGCCTCTCGACGCCGAGGGCAGCCGGGTCGCCCTCGCGTGCGATGGGGTCGCAGCCGGCGTCGCCCTGCTCGACACCTCGGGCCTGGGTGAAGGCGAGCTCGCCTCGGCCCTCGACGGCGTCGAGGGATGCGTCGCCTCGATGGGCGGTGATGCGCGACAGATCCGTTGGGTCGCGCCGGCCGGCGAAGGCATCCTCGTCGCGGACAGCCCCGCCATCGCGGACCAAAGCGCCGCCGTCTTGTGGAACTTCGACGCCCAGTGCCAGCTCCTCGGCGCGGTGCAGTGGGATGGGCCCACGAGCTGGGACTTTCGCGGCCTCGAGCTTCACCCTGCCCGGCCCGATCGCTGGGCCCTTCTCAACGCGGGCAACGGCGAGGCCATGGGGGTACACATCGTCGATGCGAGCGGACAAAGTTGCCGTCGCCTCGAGACCCTGGACTCGCTTTGGCCCGAGGGTCATGTGCCCATCGCCGCGCGATGGCTGCCCGAGGGTGACTCCCTCGTGGTGGCCGGGGGTCCCCGAAGCAGCTTGGACGATGCCGGCGCGCCGGGTGCCCTGTGGCGCCTCGACTTCGCGGGCGATCCCTGTAGCGCGGAGGTCGAACTCGAGGACTTGCTCGCACCGCTTCCCGCCTTCGACGCTGCGCAGCCGGCGACCTGGCGGCGGGCGGGGGCCTCCTTGTCGATTGCGAGCAACCGGCCGCGCTAAAAAACACGCGCACGTCGCCGAAGCGAAGTGCGCGTGACCATGAAGTGCGTTGGATCTGGCGCGGCGCGAGGCCACGCCGGGGGTCACAGCTTGGTGACCACGGGATGGTTGACGATGATGGTGCCCTGGGGCGCCTGGACGTTCGGGTTCTTCTCGAGCGAGACCTGAATCGTGAACTTCTTTTGCGGCGTGGAGGCGTGCAGCTCGCCGCGGCGCTTCTTCTCGTTGTAGTCGAGGAGGCCGAGCTTCACCGGCGCTTGGCCGTCGACGACGATCCACGCGATGTAGCCGATGTTCCCCTTGTCGATGCGCTTGGGCGGGGCGAGGTGCTCGATGACCAAGGTGATGTCACCGACCCCCGTCTTGTTGGGCTTGACCTTGATCTGCGCGTCGGCGGCGTAGGTGGGGGCCGCCGCGGCGACGTTGTAGTTCACCGTCTTGCAGGCGGGAAGAATGAGAGCGGCACTGAGCAAAGTGAGAGTGGTGAGTCGATTCATCGTCATGAACTCCGTTGGGGGTCGCGGCGACAGCTGCAACTGCCGTGCCGCCGACGAGTAACACGTGCGAGCCGACTGACGACGCGCAAAAGCCCGCATTCGACCCCGCGGACACCCTCACGACCCACGAGAAAGGGGCAGCTGTGGCATTTCGCCACGCTGGAGCGGACGCGCCTCGCTCAGGGGGACTGCGCCTCGAGCCAGGTGCGCACCTGCGCCGACTCACCGGCGTAGGGGGCTCCTGCTCGCGTGTAGTTGTCGAGCGCCATCTGACCCAGCTCGCGACGTCGCGCTCCCTCCAGTGTCTCCGCCAGATCGAAGGCACACTCGGCGCGCACCTCCGGCGCGACCCCGTCGCCCGCGGCCTCGAAGCTCGCCCAGGCGCGCTCGAGCTCCGCGCGCCCCTCTTCTTTGCTTCCGAGCGCCCACAAGGCCGCGCCCCGACCGTTGCGCGTCACCGCCACCGACACGTGATCGTCACCGAGGACCTCGAGCTTGAGGCGCAAGGCCCGATCGAACTGCTCGAGGGCCTCGGCGAATCGTCCCTGCCGGCGCAAGGCTTCGCCGAGATTGTGCACGCTCACGGCCACCGAGCGGTGGTTGGGTCCGTAGGCGGCCGCGTTGATCTCGATCGCGCGGCGGTAGAGCTGCTCGGCTTCGACGTAGTGCTCGCGGGCGATCTCCGGGTCCCCCGAGGCCCGCCCCTGCTCCGAGACGCTCGCGCCGATGTTGCTCGAGGTGATCGCCACGTAGGGATGTTTGGGGCCCTGCAGCTCTTCGAAAGCGGAGCGAGCTGCTCGCAGCTCGCGCTCGGCCCCCTCGTAGTCGCGCTTGCGCAGCAGCGCGTTGCCGAGGTTGTTGCGCGACTTGGCGACATCGACCGAGCGCTCGCCGAGCTCGCGCACACGGATGTCCAAAGCGCGTTGGTGGTCCGCGATGGCGGCCTCCAGATCTCCGCGCTCCACGGCCACGGAGCCCAGGCGATCGTAGAGGTCGGCCTCGAGCAGCGGGACCTCGCCCATGCGCTCGAGGGCCGCGCGGGCGTCGGCGGCGATCTCTTCGGCTTGGGCGAAGTCACGCTGCTTGTAGCCCACCCAATGCAGCAGCCAGCTCAGGGCCTCGACCCGGGTGCCGTCGTCGCGGGCCACGTCGGCGCGCCGCAGCGCCTCGCGCAAGGACTGCTCCGCGTCTTCGAGCTGGCGCAAGTTGCCCTGCACGCGCCCGAGCAACAACAAGGCGCGGGCTTCGAGGCGGGGACGCCCGAGCTCGCGCGCGCGCGTCACCGCGTCGTCGGCGATCTCCAGGGCATCGGCGTAGCGACCGAGCTGCACCTTGGTCTGTCCGCGCGCGAGCAATCGCTCCAAGGCGTCCATCTGGGCGCGCGTCGCCTCGTCGACGTCGACTTCGAGCGCGGCGAGGCGCGTCTCGTCCTCGCAGGCCTCGATGGGACCGAGACTGCTGACGGCCTGCACGGCTTGTTTGACCGCGTCTTCGTCGGCCTCGCCCAACTCGCGGGTCAGGGCCTCGACCTCGGCCAGGCGCCGACCCAAGCAGATCATCTTGCGCCCAAAGAGCTCCGGGTCGTCTTCGGCGAGCTGCGAGGCTTCGCAGGTTCGGCGACGCGCATCGACCCAGCGGGCCGTGTAGTCGTCGAGGGCGGAGGCTGTGGTCTTGAAGGCGTCGGCGGCGAAGGCCGCCTGGGTCCCGGCGAAGGCCGCCTCGATCTTCGTTCGCGTGGCCCCGTCCCATGCCGCCTGAATCTCGCTCGCCACCTCGGCGCAGGGGTCGGCCTCGCCCCGCGCGGCCAGCCAGCCAAAGGCCGACACCCCGATCACCAGCGCGCCGGCCAGGCCGACGGCGGTCACCACCCGGCGCCGTCGCTCGGGACTGAGGGCCTCGAGCAAGGCGTCCATGTCCGGCCAGCGATCTTCGGGGTGTACCCCCAGCCCGCGGACCAAGGCGCGATGGACCCAAGTCGGCACCCGCCGCCCGCTCGGCGCTTCGCGTAGCTTGCCGCCGGTGACGTTCAAGCTCAGCTGCGCGAGGGTCTCTCCCGCGAAGGGTCGCTCGCCGTAGAGCTTCTCCCAAAGCGAGATGCAAAACGCGAACTGGTCCGTCCGCGCGTCGACCTCGCCGCCGAGATGCTGCTCGGGGGCCATGTAAGCGGGCGTGCCCATGATCGCGCCGGTGCGGGTCAGCGGCGCCTCGAAGGAGTCCGAGCTGCTTTTGACCTGCGCGCGCTCTTCTTCGTCGAAATCGTCGCGCGGGATCGACTCTTCGCCGGCCGCCCGGGCCAGGCCGAAGTCCAAGACACGCACCCGTCCGTCGTCGCCGACGATGCAGTTCTCGGGCTTGAAGTCGCGGTGGACCAGGCCAGCTTCGTGCGCCGCGGCCAAGCCCTGCCCGGCTTGGCGAAACCAGTCCAAGACGGCCGCCACCGCGCCTCGCTCGGGGACCTCGACCTCGGCCAGGGTCGGGCCCCGCACAAACTCCATGGCCACGTAGACCTGCTGGCGAAAGGTGCCGGCCTCGAACACCCCGATCACGTTGGGGTGGGCGACGCGCGCGAGGGCTTGCGCCTCTCGCAACAATCGAGAGCGTCGTTGTTCACTCGCCTCGCCCCGCAAGAGCTTGATCGCCACCTTGCGATCGAGGCGGTCATCGTAGGCCGAATAGACCACCCCCATGCCCCCCGCCCCCAGGCGCTTGAGCACGGTGTAGCGCCCGATCTTCACCGGCTCGGCGTCGACCCCGAACAAGCGCGAGGCCACGGCCGAGCGAAGGCGCTCGGCGTCGATGGCCCCGACCCGAACCCCCGGGGGCACCCGCCCGCCCCCCGGCAGCGCTCCGCTGGCCCCCGCCTCGGCCGGCACGGCCTCTTCGGCCAGCTGCGTCTCCTCGAGCGGCCGCGAATCGCTCACGGGCTCACGATAGCCGAGTTGGGCGCGGGGCGCCTCGTGCTAGTCTGAGGCCGATGCGCAGCGATGCGGAGCTCCTCGATGCGTGGAGCGAGGGCGATAGCCGGGCCGGCAACGAGCTCTTTCACCGTCACTTCGACACGATCTGTCG
>JAUIJR010000140.1 GCA_030431075.1 Polyangia bacterium
GCCAAAAGCTCGCGCTGCTCTTGGCCAATCAGCGGCACTTCGCGCTCGAGCAGGCGCGGCGGGGGGTGGCCGTGCGCTACCGGGTGGCGCCCGAGCATGCGCAGCCCTACGCGGCCGTCCTCGAAGCCGAGGCCGAAGAACTGGGGCCCCTCGTCATGATGGAGGCGGCCGAGCGAGAGCTGCGACACGAGCTCGCGCCGCTGGTGCGTGCCGGCAAGCTCGAGCTCGAAGCGCACGCCGGGTGGCTGACGCGACGCGAGGACTTCGAGGCCAGTCGCTCCGGCGGCCGCGAGGGTCGGCCGGTCTGGCGCATGGACAAGTTCTACCGGGCGCTGCGCAAGCGCACCGGCATCTTGATGGAGGGCGGCAAGCCGATGGGAGGACGCTGGTCACTCGACGGCGACAACCGCCAACCCTGGCGCGGCGAGCCGAAGGCCCCGAGTCCACCGCGCTTCGAGCTCGATCCGATCAAGGCCGAGGTCTGCGAGCTCGTGCGCACGCGCTTTGCCGCCCACCCCGGGCGGCTCGATCCGGACGCCCTCGCCGCGACGAAGGACGAAGCCGAGGCGGCCTGGGCGTGGGCGAAGACGAACTGCCTCGAGCACTTCGGTCCCTACGAAGACGCCATGAGTCGGCACGAGGGCGGGCTCTTTCACACCCGCATCTCGCCTCTGCTCAATCTGCATCGCCTCTTGCCGCGCCGGCTCGTCGAGGACGTGCTGGCGCTGGACATCGCGCTCAACAGCAAAGAGGGCTTCGTGCGCCAGGTGATCGGTTGGCGCGAGTTTGTCCGCTGGATCCACCGCGCGAGCGATGGCTTTCGTCGCTACCCCGACGGCGAGGGCAAGGCGCTCGAGCGCTGGGGCGAGGCTGGGCCCAACCAGCTCGAGGCGCGCAACCCTCTACCCGCGGCCTACTGGTCGGGCGCGAGCGAGGAGGCCGGCGACGGCGGCGCCGCGTGGCCCCCGGCTCCCAGTGGACTGGCCTGCTTGGACCGCGTCGTCGACCAGGTCTGGCGCGAGGGGTGGACGCATCACATCCCGCGCTTGATGGTGCTCTCGAACCTGGCCAACTTGTTGGACGTCTCGCCCCGCGAGCTCAACCACTGGTTTTGGGTGGCCTACGTCGATGCCTTCGACTGGGTGGTCGAGCCCAACGTCCTGGGGATGGGGACCTTTGCGGCCGGCGACTTGATGACGACCAAGCCCTACATCAGCGGCGCGGCCTACATCGATCGCATGTCGGACTTTTGCGGCGACTGCCGCTTTCATCCCAAGCGCAGCTGCCCGATCACCCCGATGTACTGGGCCTACCTCGAGCGCAATGCCTCGCGTTTGGAGGACAACCCACGGATGGCTCGCGCCCTGGCGAGCTTGGCCAAGCGGGCACCCGAACGAAAGGCCCACGACGCGCGGGTCTTCGCGCGGGTCGTCTCGACGCTGGCCGAAGCGCGCAGCCTCGACGCCGAGCTCGTCTCCCAGGCCGCCGACGAAGTGCGGCCACGCTAGGCGTCGCGGGTGCGATGCAACAAGGCGGCCGCGGCGGGCGTGGGCGCGCTGGCTTCGGCCGTGTCGAGTTGCGACTCGGCTCGCGCCTTGCGATGACGACGCCAATGCATGAAGGCCGCGACGACCACCACTTTGGCGACCCAGAGGGCGACCCACTTCATGCCGGCAGACTAGCCCGACTCGCCGCCCCGCGTGTCTTCGTCCCGTAACAGGCGAGTACGAAACGAGGGATCACCCTCATGGGCCCGAGATCCGAGCTAGATCGGGGCGCTGTGGCGCAGATCCGACGCGGATCGAGACGCAAAGGCGCGGGATCGTCCGCCGCGCCGGGGCTCGCTGATCGCGCGGGCGGGGTGCCGCCGGGCTTTGGACCCAGCGGCACCGGATCGTGGACTCAGGCGGTGGGCGTCGGGCAGGCGAACATCCACTGCACGCCGAAGCGGTCGCTGAGCGTGCCGAAGGTGTCGCCCCAAAACGCGGCGTGAAGATCCATCGTGATCTTTCCGCCTTCGCCGAGCGCTTGGAACGCGCGCTTCATCGCCTCGAGATCCGACCACCGCAGCATGACGCTTTGGTTGCCGCCTCGATGCAGCGGCATGCCGGGAGGCAGATCGGAGACCATGAGGCGCAAAGCTCCGAGCTCGAGCTCCGCGTGCATGACTCGGGAGTTCGCCGCGTCACCAAAGGGATGCTCGGGCAGGTCGGAGAAGTGCATGACCTGTCCCTTCTTCGCTCCGAGGGCTTCGACATAGAGGGTCATCGCCTCGTCGGCTTCGCCGTCGAAGTTTAGGTAGGGGATGATGGCTTGGATGGACATGTGCTTTGGACGAAGCGGGGTGCCCAAATTCATCGGCGCGTCGGATGAAAGTTCGGCTCATCGCTCGAGCCGCAAAGGAAGCTCGAAGATCGGGAAGAGTCGCTCGACGTCGAGGAAGTAGACGAGGGACTCGATCTCGTGCGCGCCGAGCTCCAGCACGATCAGCGCCCAGGCTGCCCAGCCATCTTTGTCGCGCCGGTACTGACCGAAGCCGACGGAGCCACAGGTGCGCACCTCGACCAGACGTGAGCCTCGACAGCCGATCCCCGGACCCGAGAGCCACGCGGCCATCGAAGGCCGGCCTCGTAGCCACAAGGTGTAGGGGGGCATGCACATCGTCCCGTCCTCGCGCACCAAGGAGACGAGGGCGTCGACGTCGTAGCGATGAAATGCGTCGACGTAGCGCTCGAGGAGCTCGCGCTGCGTCTCGGTGAGGGGGCCGCGTCCTTCGACCGGGGCCTGTTGCGTGGCCAGGGTCTTGCGGGCCCGCTGAAGCGCACTGTTCACCGACTGGGGGGTGGTCTCGAGGGTGGCCGCGACCTCGGCGCTCGAAAATCCGATGACCTCTTTGAGCAACAAGCACGCGCGCTGGCGAGGTGGGAGCGCCTGCAAGGCGGCGACGAAGGCCAGCCGAAGGCTCTGACGAAGCTCGGCGCGTCGCTCGGGGGTGGCGTCGAGGGGGAGGGCGGACGCGTCGGGGACGGGCTCGAGCCAGTGCGTCCGGGGCCGCTGCACAAGCTCGTCGTCGATGTCGCCCGCCTCGCCCGCTTCGGTGGGGAGCTCGCGGCGCTTGGCCGAGCGCAGCTGGTCCAAGCAGACGTTGGTAGCGATCCGATACAGCCAGGTGTCGATGGAGCTGCGGCCATCGAAGCCGTCGAAGGCCCGCCAGGCGCGGAGCATGGTCTCTTGCACCGCGTCTTCCGCGTCGCTGGGGGAGCCGAGCATGCGGTAGCAAAGGCCGGTCAGGCCGGCTCGGCTCGCTTCGAAGCGCTCGGCCGGATTCACGTTGCGGAGCTCCCCGCCGCCTCGACGTCCATCCACAGCACCTCCCAGAGGTGGTCGTCGAGATCGTAGAAGCTACGCTCGTACATGAAGCCATGGTCCTTGGCGGGGCGTGCCTCGCGAGCGCCGGCCGCGAGTGCCGCTGCGAAGGTCGCGTCGACCTCGGCGCGGCTCGGGGCGTCGAAGGCGAAGAGGGCCTCGAGGGTCGAGCTCCCGTCGCAGATCTTCTTGTCGCTGAAGCCCTCGAAAAAGGGGCGTCGAAGTAGCATCACGAAGCTCGTCTCACCGACGATCATGCATGCCGCATCGTCGTTGGTAAATCGCGGCTCGAAGTCGAAGCCCAAGGCGGCAAAGAAGGCCTTGGAGCGCGCGAGATTGGCGACGGGAAGGTTGACGTAGAGTTCGCGGCTGCGGCGAGCGAGGTCCATGGGGGTTGGACGTATCGACGCCCCGAAATTCATCGCCCGCCCTCGACCTTTTTGGCGCGGCCCTCAGTCGGCCGGCGCGTCCTTCGCGCGCAGCTCGGCCACGAGGCTGCACAGCTCCGGCTTCGGGTCGGCGCAGTGCCCGGCCGGCGATGGCGAAGCCGGTGTGTGCGAGTGAGGGCGCTTCAGCTCAGGGGTAGGTGCAAATGCCGATATTGGAGCCGGCGTCTTTGCAGCTCGCACCGGGGGGACAGTCGGACGCGCCGAGGTCGCAGAGGATGAGGCAGTGGGTCGGGTTCATCGGATCCGTGCCGAACGCACACTGTGGGTCGCCGAAGTCGGACGAAGGACACATGATGCCGCCACTGCAGTCGGGGCCACAGACGCTCCCGTCGATGCCCAGGAGCTCGATGGGGCTCTCGTCAACGCAGCAGTCGGGGTCCGGCTCGCCGTAGCGCCGGCAGCCATCACCGCCCGTCGTCGAGGGGTCGGGGCCACTGTCGGTACCATTGCCACCGCTGGAGGGGTTGCCGTCGTCACTCCCTGCGTCGCCACCGTCGGTGGGGTTGCCGTCATCACTCCCTGCGTCGCCACCGCTGGTCGGGTTGCCGTCATCACTCCCCGCATCGCTACCGCCGGTGGGGTTGCCGTCGTCGCTCCCTGCGTCGCCACCGCTGGAGGGGTCGCCGTCGTCGCTCGCCGCGTCGCCGTCGCTGGCGTCGCCGTCTCGCGTGTCGCCTTCGCTCTCGTCGCTCTCGCTCTCGGCATCGGAGCTGGGCTTCGCGCCGAGGGCTCGCTGGCCGCAGGCGGAGGCCAAGAGCAGCAGACCAGCCGCGGCGACGACGCGAGTTCGAAACATCGCTCCAGCATAGGCGGGGCCGGCCTTCGAGGGAAGGGCCGGCCGCGTGCGTCAATCGGACGAAGCTCGCGTGATCGATTTCCCGCTCGATGGCACAGTGATCTCAAATGACCTACTTGTCCGTGCGGTGGGGGCAGTTGCGTGGGGCGACGGCGATGGGCCTGAGCCTGGCTCTGGCGGGTTGCACCGAGCCCACGCCGGTCTCGCACGACTGCACGAGCTTGGCCGCGCTCTCCTCGGGCGAGGCGCTGCGCTTCGAGCGGGTCTTCTCGGAAGTCGACATCCCCGAGGGCATCGCCTTGCGCCAGGCGCCCGGCGGCGAGCGCTGGTACCTGGCGACCCAGCGTGGCGAGATTCACACCTTCGCCAACCAAAGCGACGCGCGCCCCGAGCTCTTTACGGACCTCAAAGACGCGGTCGTCTTCGACGGTGAGGCCGGCTTGTTGGGGATCGCCTTTCACCCGGACTACGCGCAAAACGGCCAGCTCTTCGTGTCCTACAACGCGCCGGGTCCAGGGGCCTTCTCGACCCGGGTCTCGCGCTTCGTCGTCGACGATCCCCTGCGCTTGGACCTCGACAGCGAGAGCGTCATCTTCGAGCTCAGTCAGCCCTACACCAACCACAACGGGGGGGACTTGCACTTCGGCCCCGACGGCTACCTCTACTTGGGTCTCGGCGACGGCGGCAGCGCCGAAGATCCGCAGGGGCACGGTCAGAACACCGACACCTTGCTCGGCTCGATGCTTCGTTTCGATGTCGACGGCGGCACCCCCTACGCCATCCCCCCCGACAACCCCTTTGCCGCGGGCGGCGGGGCGCCCGAGATCTTCGCGTGGGGCCTGCGCAACCCCTGGCGCTTCAGCTTCGACCGAGAGACGGGGGAGCTGTGGGCCGGCGACGTCGGACAGTACGAGTGGGAAGAGGTGGACCTGATCCGGCGCGGGCAAAACTACGGCTGGAACATCAAAGAGGGCGACGCCTGCTTCGGACAAGACCCCTGCGAGCTCCCCGGCCTCGCCGATCCCGTCGCGGTCTACGCCAACGAGGATGGCGCCTCGGTGGTCGGGGGCTACGTCTACCGCGGCCAAGAGATCCCGCAGCTCGAGGGCAGCTACATCTACACCGACTTTTACTTCGGCACCTTGTGGGCGGTGGTCGAAGGCCAAAGCCCGCGCGTGCTCATGGAGCGCACCGGGCGAACGATCGGTGCCTTCGCCGAAGATCGGCAAGGCGAGCTCTACGGCATCGACTACGGGGGCGGCATCTACCGTCTGCGCGCCAACGAGGAGGCCGGTGGGGCGAGCTTGCCGACCCGCCTGCGCGACACGGGCTGCGTCGACGCCGAGGACCCCACGCGGCCCGATTCGCAGGCCCTTCGCTACGATCTCGCCGTTCCCTTTTGGTCGGACGGCGCCCAAAAAGAGCGATGGCTGCGCCTGCCCGAAGGCGAGGCCGTGAGCGTCAACGAAGACGGCGACTTCGACTTGCCGCCCGGCTCGGTGGTGACGAAGTACTTCCACTTCGAGGGCCGTCCGATCGAGACGCGCTTGTTGGTGCATCATCTCGATGGGCGCTGGGCGGGCTACAGCTACGCTTGGAACGAGGCCGGGACCGAAGCGAGCTTGCTCGAAGGCGGTGAGACCCGCGACTTCGATGGGCGCAGCTGGAGCTATCCGAGCCGTGGCGAGTGTATGGCCTGCCACACGAGTGCGGCCGGATTCTCCCTGGGCCTCGAGGCCGCGCAGTTGGCCGGCGTCGACGAGGGCGCGCAGTTCGACGGATGGATCTCCCGTGGATGGCTGGCCGCCCGACCCGACACGCCGGCCCTTCCCGCGATCGATGGGGATGCCCCGCTCGCGTCACGGGCTCGCGCCTACCTGCACGCCAACTGTTCGCACTGCCACCGCGAAGGCGGCCGTTCGAATACCTCGCCCGACTTTCACTGGGCCACGCCCGAGACGGAACTCGGCGTGTGCGATCAAAGCCCGGTCGGCACCGATCTCGGCGTCGCGGGGGCCAGCTTGCTCAGCCCCGGAGACGCCGCGAGCTCACTGATCCCCCTTCGCATGCGCGAGCTCGGGGACGCTCGCATGCCGCCCGTGGGCAGCCGCGTCGTCGACGAAGAGGGGGCCGCCCTGATCGAAGCGTGGATCGACGGCCTGGCCGCGTGCCCCTGAGGGGCGCGGCCGAGGCCTCAGGCTTCACTGCCCGGCGTACACCCAGAGGCTGCGGTTGCCGGCGATGTTCTGGCCGAAGCAGTTGGCGGCTTCCCAGCCGCACAGCTCGTTGTTGACCGTCAAGCTCGCGTCGGACTCCATGCAGTCGACGTTCCCGCCGAACCAGCTGGTGTCGGTGGGGACGAAGGGCGGGGCGCCTTCGGCGTAGACGGCGTTGGCCGTGGGCGTGAAGGGGGTGCCCGTCTGGTCGGCCGAGGCGCTGATGAGGCCGGCCTCGGGGTTCGCCGTGAGCAAGAAGGTGAAGACGTTCTTGTCCACGTCGATGTAGCGGTAGACCGAGCTGTTGATGCCGCAGGCGATGCGGAGCTTGGTGTAGTCGGTGGACTCGCAGCCAAAGCCCCAGTTCGTCGGGATCTCACCGTCGGCGGGCGTGTCCGTGAATCCGGCGCAGGGGAACAAGCACTCCTCGTTGTCGAACTCGGGGGCGGTGGGGCCCGCGTAGGTCGGCGTCGTGAAGGTCTTGCACTGCGTGGTGTCGAAGTTGCAGCCGTCGCAGCCCAAGGTGCCGCAGGTCATGCCCGCATCGGAGCAGCTCGTGCCCGGCGGCGGGTTCGTCCCTTGACACTCGCAGCTCGTGCAGTCGGTCCGACACGGGCCCGAGAGGTCGTTGTTCTCGCTGCCCGCGTCGCACTGCTCCATGCCGGCGCGCACGAAGCCGTCACCGCAGCTGGCTTCGCGGCAGTCGGAGAGACAGTCGTCGGTGTCGTCGCTGTTGCCGTCGTCGCACTCTTCGCCGCCGTCGACGACGCCGTTGCCGCAGTCGGGTCCGCCGGTGCTGCCGTCGCCGTCGCCGTCGCCGTCGCCGTCGCCGTCGCCGTCGCCGTCGCCGTCACCGTCGCCGTCGCCGTCACCGTCGCCGTCGCCCGTGTCGGTCGTGGTGTCGCTCGAGCTGTCGGTGCTGGTCGAGCTGTCAGTCGAGGTCGAAGAGCCGGTCTCGGTCTCGGTTCCGGTCTCGGTGCCGGTCTCGTCGGCACCGCCGCCGCCACAGGCGGCCGGGCCGAGCAAGAGTGCGCTCGAGAGACAAAGAAGTTGGATCTGGGGTCGAAGCATGGGTCGGCTCCGTTCTTAGGGGGCTCCGCAGTAGCGCAGGGAGCAAACGGGGACAGAGGGAAGTTGGAAGACGTAGGTGGTGCCGCAGTTGAGCACCTTGATGGGCACCTGCCAGGTGCACGTGTCGTTGGTCCAGGCGAAGCAGGCCGTTCGGTCCACGGCGCCGTCGGCCACCATGGGGTAGTCGCCCATCATCCAGCCCGGCGCGTCGGTGCCGCAGGAGTACTTGCTCGGAGCCGCGTTGGCCAGGCGAGTACCGGCCGCGCCGGTGAAGCGGTACCAGAGGTTGTTCATGTTGTCGTCGCACAACTCGACGCCGCCGTCACCGTCGTTGAAGCTGTTGAGACGGTCGGCCTCGCCGAGGTTGATCGCGTCTTGGCAAGCCTCGAGCAAGCAGGTGGGGCTACAGCCGTCGCCGGTGGTCATGTTGCCGTCGTCGCACTCTTCGACGCCGGTCTGCTCGAAGCCGTCGCCGCAAAAGGCCGCGACGCAGGCGATGCAGGCGTCGTTGGTCTCTTCGTTGGCGTCGTCGCAGGCCTCGACGCCGGCTTGGATGAAGCCGTCGCCGCAGGTCGCGGCCAAGCAGCCCGAGACGCAGGCGTCGGTGTCGTCGATGTTGGCGTCGTCGCACTCTTCGACGCCGGCTTGGACGAAGCCGTCGCCGCAGGTCGCCACGGCGCAGGTGTTGAGGCAAGCGTCGGTGTCGTCGCTGTTGCCGTCGTCACAGGCCTCGACGCCCGTGTTCAAGAAGCCGTCGCCACACAAGTTGGGCGTGCAGTCGTCGAGACAGGTGTCCTCGTTGGTGAGGTTGCCGTCGTCGCACATCTCACCGGCCTGAACCGTGCCGTCGCCGCAGACCTTGATGGTGCAGGTGCTGGTGCAGCCGTCCTCGTCGTCGGTGTTGGCGTCGTCGCATTGCTCGACGCCGGACTGGACGAAGCCATCGCCGCAGGTCGCGTTCATGCAGTCGCCGACGCAAGCGTCGGTGTCGAGGGCGTTGCCGTCGTCGCACTGCTCGTTGCCCTCGAGCAGGCCATTGCCGCACACGGGGCCGGGGAGCTGACAGACGTCGTTGACGCAGATCGTCGGGTCCTCGCAGAAGTTGCCGGGTGCGCAGTTGCAGCCCTCGCTACCGGCGAGGCAGCCGGTGTCGCTCTCGCTCTCGCTCTCGCTGCCGGTGTCGGTGGTGGTGTCGGTGCCGCTCTCGTCGGTGCCGGTCTCCCCACTGTCGGCGTCGGTGCCGGTGTCGGTGATGCTGGTGACGCCAGAGGAGCTGAAGGTGCCCGTGCCGGAGTTGTCGCCCGAGCCGCTGCAAGCCGTCAGGCCGAGGCAGGCGACCACGGCGAGCCCTGCTCTCGGGTCGGCGAGTGTCTGAAGATCAAAAACGAAAGCCATCTCGAACGCTCGGCGCGCAAGCTATCAAGCGGCGCGTTCGCGCGTCACGCGTCGGCCCGGCGAATTTGCAGTCGTCGACTGCGGCATGGCTCACGTGGGGCGCTGAGCCGTTTGGCAGTCGTCCCTGAAACTGTGAGGAACGCTACCAATGCGGGCGCTTTGTTCGATCTGAGCAAGGCTCCCTGCGCGAGTCACGTCGCCGCGCCGGCCGGCAAATGCACCTAGGATCTCTTTGTGCTCCTGCTTCGCGAAGCTGTCGACGGGGATGCCGAGTCCCTCGCCAACTTGTGGTCGCGCTACCTCGAGGAGCACTACGCGATCGCGGCGGGCGTGTCGGCGACGCAGCTGCGACGAGACGCGCTCGGCGTGGACCGCCGCGCGAACTTCGTGTTGGCCGAGGATGCGCGAAACGAGTTGCGCGGCGCGCTGGCCTGGCAGTGGGGCTACGACCTCCACCACTTCGTGCGCGGTGTCGATGCCCTCAGCGCGCGGGCCTTTCGTGCCCTCGCGGATCTCGCCGGCGCCTCCCCGCGCGAGATCTGCCAAAAGCTGCCGCCGCGGGCCTGGAATCACGAGCCCTGAGCCGCGCGCAAAAGCGGTCCGCCGGCCCGTGGCGAACTCGCTATGGTGCCGGCATGCGCCGATCTACTTCGCTTGCTTTGGGTTTGGGTGCGGGCCTCGCCTTGGTGCTCGCGCTGCCTGCGTGTTCGGATGCGGGCGGCACGGACGAGGGCGAGGAAGAGGCGTCGACCGCGTCGTCCGGAAGCGGGACGGGCTCGGCCGGATCGGCCTCGAGCGGCGAAGCGAGCAGTGGCACGAGTGCCGAGTCCTCGACGAGCGCGTCGGGTTCGTCGAGCTCGACGAGCGCGACGACGACGAGCTCGAGCACGGGCAGCTTCGTCGACAACGACATGCTCGGCGAGGCCATGTGCGACATCTGGAGCGAGGGCGACTGCGGCGAGGGCGAAAAGTGCATGCCCTACGCCTCGACCGGCGGCACCTGGGACGCGCTCAAGTGCTCGCCGCTCGACGACAACCCCAAGCAGCTCGGCGACGAGTGCTTCGCCGACATGGGTCCGGCCGGCGGCGTGGACGACTGCGGCGAGGGCTTGTACTGCTACTACGTCGACCCCGACACCAACGTCGGGACCTGCATCGAGTTTTGCACGGGCAGCCCCGCCGCGCCGAGCTGCGGGCCCGACACCATCTGCACGATCGTGAACGACGGTGTGCTCGTCTTGTGCCGTCCCGAGTGCGATCCGACCTTGCAAGACTGTCAGCCCGCCGGCTCGGGTTGCTACCAGGCGACGGGCACCGGCAGCTTCACCTGCATCTGGGACAAGTCGGGCAGCGGCGGCGCCTACGGTGAGCCCTGCGACTTCATCAGCAGCTGCGATCCCGGCTTGGCCTGCCTCGACGCGGCCTCTGTCCCCGGCTGTACGGGTGGGTCCTGCTGCTCGAACTTCTGCGACGTCGACGAGCCGAACGCCTGCCCCGACGCGGGCCAAGGGCAGATCTGCGAGCCCTACTACGACGCGCCGGACCCGGGCTACGAGCACGTGGGTGTGTGTGCGGTGCCGCAGCCGAAGGTCGAAGGCGGCGACGGTGGCAACCTCGGCGCGGGCCACCGCGTCCGCGGTCCACAGCTCGAGGCCGTGGCTCCTTACGGCTGAAGCCGGCGGGCGCGTGGCGGTCGCAGGGCCTCGAGCAGCGCGTCGAAGACCACCCGGATCCGTCGGCTGCTGCGTAGCTCGCGGTGCGTCACCAGCCACATCGGCACGGGCAAGGCGGGAAAGTCCGGCGTCACCCGGACCAGCGCCGGATCGGCGTCGCCGATCGTCGACATGGCGAAGGTGATGGCGACGCCACTGCGCGCGAGCTCCCACTGCACCATGTGGTTGTTCGAGATGATGGGGAAGTCCGCGACGCTCAACTCCACGCCCAGCTTTTGGAGCGCTTGCGGCATCAGGGCGCTGCCATCGAAGCTGATGAACTCGGCCCCCGAGGCGACGAGCTCGGCCACGTTGCGCGGCCGACCCAGGCGCTCGAGGTAGGCGGGCGCCGCGTAGGCGAAGGCCTCGTAGTCGCCGATCTTCGTCGCGACGAGTTCGGCCTCGGTGGGCTTGAAGTGTCGAATGGCGATGTCGGCCTCGCGGCGTAGAAGGTCGCGCGTGGCGTTGGAGGCGACGAGTTCGATCTCGATGCCTGGGTGCTCGCGTCGTAAGCGAGCGACGACCGGGGGGAGCAAGCGCCCCGTGATCAGATCGCTGGCGGTGATCCGCACTCGACCTTCGAGACCCATCGACTGACCCGCGGCCGCCAAGGAGACGCGCAAGGCGGCCTCGCCCATCT